>NZ_PDNZ01000003.1:300000-387984 GCF_003182595.1 Prosthecochloris marina | reverse complement strand
AATCAGCTTTCCATTAAATTCCAGGGAAGAGTACCTTTATGAAGAATGGCTGTTTACACAGTTTTCTGAACAGACCCCACTGTCGACTTCGCAGGTTCCCCGTGGCTGGCATGGAAATTTTTAGTATAATTTCCTAACCAACTTGTCTCGTTAAGAATAAAATGCAGTTTCCGTGAGTGAATGTGCCGGCCGTCTCAGATACCATGCTTTATTTGTTCTGCTGCTTATCATTGCCATGCCTGGCAAGTTATTCGCCGTGTCGCTGGACAACGCCAAACCTGAACAGCTTGCCCTGCATGCTGTAAAAGGCTTTCAACAGGGGTATACCTTCAATGTCAGCGCTTTGCGGACAGATGCGGTGGTTTACGTAAATCTGGAGTCGATGTCCCGTGCTCTTCGACTGCTCAGCAAAAAGGATGGTAACCAGTTGAAAATTGTCCTCGAAAGAGATGGGACAACATCGGTTTGCCGTTTTATCGAAGGCAGTAACTTTGTGGGTATTGTACCGGAAAAATCAAGTGTGGGCGAGCGAGTCGTACATATGCGCTCCGCTCCTGTTCTCAAAAACGGGGCTCTCTGGTTGCGAGCTGTTGATGCGGTACGCTTTTTTTCCATCTGGTTGGACCGGCAGGTTGTCTATGACCGTAACAAGGGCGTGATCGACGCTTTTTTATGGAGCGCGGAGCCTGGGTCGGGAAAGAGCCGGATCGGGATTGTCAGGGATCAGGATCGCTATATCAGTGCAGGAGGCCCTTCGCCGCAATACAAAGGGCCGACGACCATAACCGGCATGAGGGTCGATGAACTCGCAAACGGGGTGGTTATCCGTTTAAAGGCGTCGGGAGCGAAAACCGCGGCTTCGTTCATAAAGCCTGATAAAGCAGGGAACGCATCACTGACTTTTGAAACTGCCAAGGGGAACCCGGCCGACATATTCAGGACGTTCAGCCAGGGACTCATAAAGGAAATCCGGGCGATCCCGCTGGGAAAAGGCGCCATGCAGATCAATATTGCCTTGAATACCGAATTTTTCAATGTTAAATCCAGCGAGTATCAGTGGGATCCAAGGACAAATACCTATGTGATTTCTGTTATGAGCGATATCGATGTTCAGGCGGTCTATCAGGCAGAAAAAGAAAAGCGTATCAAACAGGAGCTTGCAAAGGATTTGCAGAAATGGAAGTTCGATACCATAGTGCTCGATGCCGGACATGGCGGAAAAGATCCTGGTGCTATTGGGCTGGCAGGAACCCGAGAGAAAGATATCGTGCTGAAACTGGTCCACTATCTCGGTGCAATTATTAAAAAAGAGTGGCCCGAGATCAAGGTTGTTTACACGCGAAGTGACGACAGGTTCATACCGCTCAAGCAAAGGGGGAAAATCGCGAACCGAAACGACGGCAAGCTTTTTGTCAGTATTCATTGTAACGCAGCTAAAAATAGATCTGCGAAGGGGGCTGAGGTTTACATCCTCGGTCCTCACAAAAATCAGGCAGCTCTCAGGGTCGCCATGCTTGAAAATGCTGCCATAAAGCAGGAAGAAGACTACCAGAAGAAATACAAGGGATTCAGTGAAGAACACATGATTATGAGCAGTCTCGCGCAGAATGCTTTTACCCTTCAGTCCAAGGAGGCTGCGAGGCATGTGCTCGAGGGAATGGAAAAAAAAACAAAGATAAACGGCAGGGGGGTTCGCCAGGCGGGTTTCATGGTTCTCTGGACTCCTTCAATGCCGAGCCTGCTGGTCGAAGCGGGGTACCTCTCGAATCGTGAAGAAGAAAAAATGCTCCGCCGCCCCGATGTGCAGAAAAACATTGCGAGAGGGATTTTCAACGGATTGAAGCGCTATCGCGCAAGTTATGAAAAACAGCGGCTCGTCTCGGGTGCCGGTGCGCAGTCGAAAGGGTGAGCGCTCACTGCTTTTTCCATAACATTTCTCTTTTTTCTCCATCAGCATGACGTTCATTTTTAATTGTTCGGTGCTTATTTTTAATTTTGACTAATTAAAAATAATTGCCATGTTGTGCTGTTTAACATAGTTTTCGTTAGGGTTTTCTGCTGAAAGGAATGCTTTTAGAACAAGCTCGATATAAACTTACAATCGGTGTTACTATGGATACGTTTATGGATGCGTTTTGCCCAACAGCGTCACAGGTGCGGGCACCTTATAGCCAGCTGAACAATCTTCTCTATAAAAGTTATCTCCCTTTGATAATAAATAGCGCTGCCGAAATTGGTTTGTTCGATGTGCTGTCGGCAGGCACCTCTTTGCTGGAAAAGCTGGCTGAGGAGCTGAATGCGAATGTCCATGTGCTCGATGCGCTTCTGGATGTACTCGAGGCTGTCGGTCTTGTTGCGGTGCAGGATGGCTGCTACACACTGACTTCGATGTCGGGGACTTATCTTGTCAGCAGTTCGAAGGTCAATCAATTACGAGCTCTTCGAGGGTTTTCCGGTAGCCGCGGGCCGTTCGACAATCTCGTAGAGGCGTTGAGACACGATCACGTCAAGACGTTCAACAACAGGATCTGGGCGTCGGAAGAGGCTGCCTTGTCCATGGAGCAGGTATCGAAAGCCGGGATGATACAGGAGGTTGTCTCCTTCATGAAAAGCATTCCCGGTTTCAGTGGTGCCAGGAGGATGTGCGATATTGCAGGAAGCATCGGTTACTATTCCCTCGCCATGCTTCGTGAAAACGATGGTTTACAGGCTCATGTCTACGATCTTCCGGAGGTGTGTGCTATAGCGAGAAAGGTGAAACGAGATGATGAGCATTTTGAACGGGTGACCTTTCATGATTTCGATATTACCGGGTCCAGCTGGGTGGACGACGGTTTCGATCTTTTCTTCTGTTCTCATTTTCTCTATGAGTTCGGTGCAAAGGGAACTCTTGTGGATTTTCTGAAAAAGGTCAACGCCTCGCTCAAACCGGGAGGTTATTTCGTCTCCAGCCATATCTCGTCATATACTACAGAGGAGAACCGCTTGACGTTCGCCATGGTGGAGTTGATGACCAGGGCCATGGGGTACCCGACGCACACTCTTCCGAAAGAGACCCTGAAAGAAGCTCTGGGCAAAGCGGGATTCGGGGATTTTACCATACAGGAACCCAACGAGGACCTTGCATTCGCAACGATGTTGCTTTCGGCGAGGAAGTTGCAGGAAATCCTGTGAGGGCTGTCGTCATCACCGTCGCTGTTTGAACCGAAGCTGTTAATGGAAGGGTTCATGCATCCTTCGGCTGACAAAACAATGATGGTGACGGACTGATTATGGGCCCTGTATGCTCAAGGCGGGGATAAAGCGTTTATCTTCCGAACAATGTATTCGAGATGCTCGTGGTTTGTACCGCAGCATCCCCCCAATATTTTTATGCCATACCGTTTATTCAAACTTACCATCAGGTCTCCCCACTCGGATACAGGATTGGTTCGAAGTGTTTTCGCACCGTCCAGCTCGCAGTGATCGAAAGACGAGGCATTAGCCTGGTAGCCGATGATGCGGGAAAGAACCGATTGAGAAAGGGTGTCCGCTTCGAGAAACGATGGGTAAGCACAATTGATCATGTAACCGAGGGGCGGCCTGTTACAGGCTGCATCGATGCTTTGAACCGCCAGTTCCAGGCTGGTGCCGTCAAGAAGAGTGCTTTGCCGGTTGATAACGAAACTGATGATAAAGGGAAGCCGGGTCTCAGACATGGCCATGGCGATGCCCGTCGCTTCTGGCAGTGCGGGTAAGGTTGCGCCTAAAAGTAAATCCGTGCCCGCATCGCTGAGCTTATCGATTTGCCAGGAATGGAATAACCGTGCTTCGTTTGTCGAAAGACCTTTTTCAGGGATGTAGGCATCGTTTTTACAGCCGACCAGACCCCCGATGAAAATGTTTGAAGACCATGTTCCCCAGGTCGCTCTGATATCCTCGAGAAATCTTACGGCGTCGGTATTGACGTTGTGGGTTATACAGGACTTCGACAGCCGTTCCTCGTTTGCCCGCCATGTTGGAGTGCTGACGATCATGGGAACATCGTGGTTCCTGGCAATTTCGAGGTAACGCCGGAAAAGCGCTCGTAACGCCTCCTTGCCCGATGTGTCGTAAATCAAGAGAGCATTTTCAAGGTAAGGGTGCAGCGTTACCTGTCCTGATCGTCGTAGTGATTCGATGATGGATGCTTCAGTGAGGATTATGTCATGGCGCTGAAGTGCCTGCTGAATATTCATGCGGTGTGGTGGTTGTCATTCTCTGTGTCTGTGGACGTTGCTTTTTCCTCTTCAGGAAATTAGAAAATCAATAGTTTTTTTAACTCCATTACCACAGTGTTTGGTTTTTTTGTTTGCTTGCAAACTTGTCAACTTGATCGTAAATTCCGGTTGACAATGGCGGGCGTCCCTCGCGGCGCTTTTTTACTTGAATACGCTGACGAATTCATGAACCAGCTGACCTTGCAAATTCTCAATAGGCTCAGGGCATCGAACGGTTTTTTGTCGGGTGGTGAGTTGTGCCGTGAATATGGTATGACCCGAAGTGCTGTGTGGAAGCATATTTCACAGTTGCGTGAAAACGGTTACACCATCGAGGCGGTTTCCGGCAAGGGGTATCGGTTGAACGGCAGTCCCGATCTTCCGGTTTCACAAGAAATTGAACCTCTGCTTCGAACAGAAAGATTCGGCAGGAATCTCGTATTTCACGAAGAGGTGGATTCGACAAACGTTCAGGCTAAAATCCTGGCTCGTCAGGGAGCGCCTGAGGGGAGCGTTTTCGTTGCGGATTGTCAGACCGGCGGTCGTGGTAGAATGGGCAGAGTTTGGGTTTCTCCTCCGGGAGCGAATCTTTATTTCTCGGTTGTTCTCCGTCCTTCGGTTCCTCCGGTGAGGCTTTCACAAATTCCTCTCCTTGCTGCTGCTGCAATCCATCGGGCTTTTGGGACATCGGTAGAAGGGGTTTCGTCAATGATCAAATGGCCAAATGATATACTGATAAGCGGGCGGAAGGTCTGTGGTATTCTCTGTGAAATGGAGACAGAACCCGATATGACGCATTTCGTGATTGTCGGGATAGGGATCAATGTCAATCTTCAGGATATTCCGGGAGAAATAGAGGCCGTTGCAACCTCTCTCTTCCTCGAGTCGGGTTATGAGCATTCCCGGTCCGATATCCTTTCGTCCATACTCAACCATTTCGAGCCGCTTTATGAGGAGTGGCAGGAAGCGGAGGATCTGCGTGATTTTTTACCCTATCTGGAACGGTATGCGTGGCTGAAAAACCGGGACGTCGAGGTAGAACACTATAAGAATACCCTTTCAGGGCGAGTTCAGGGAATGAGCAGAACGGGTGAACTGCTGCTCGAGGAAAAGGATGGGACCGTTATTGCAGTTTCTTCAGGTGAAGCCCGCTTGTGTAAAGGATCATTATAAACGTTCGAGAGATGAGGGCGCCTATACACGAATCCATACTCAAAGCTTACAGTGTTCTGGAGACCGGTGAGCCGCTTCCGTTTGACGTTGCCATTGAGCTTGCATGTCTTGCAGGAGAAGATGTTCCAGATCTTTTGTCACTGGCAAACAAGGTAAAGAACCGTCATGCTATGCTGACGGATGGTTGTTTGCATAGCTGTTCCATCATCAATGCAAAATCCGGTGTTTGTGCCGAAAACTGCCGCTTTTGTGCACAATCATTGCACAACAGTGCGGACGTGGAGCAATATCCATTGCTTGATGCCACGCATATTCTGGAATCTGCCGGTAACGTTTATAAGGAAGGCGTCAGGTTTTTCGGGATCGTTACCAGCGGCTACGGCTACAGAACGGTCAACCCGGAGTTTCTGAAGATTGTCGATAGTATCGATCAGCTGCAGCAGGAGTATCCCGGGCTACATGTTTGTGCGTCTCTCGGAGTTCTCGGTGAAGAACCTGTCCGTGTGCTCGCGGAGCATAATGTTGCACACTACAATATCAATATCCAGGTTGCTCCTGATCGTTACGATGATCTCATTGCCACCACTCATTCTCTGGATGAGCGTCTTGAAACCGTGCGACTGCTCCGAAAGTATGGCGTATCGGTGTGCTGTGGCGGGATACTGGGGGTTGGTGAAACAATGCGTGAGCGTCTTGACTTTATCTATGCTCTGCAAGAGCTTGATATTGCGGTTATTCCGCTCAACGTGCTCGTACCGATAGACGGGACTCCTCTACAGGGTGTCGAGACTCCGGCAGTTACCGATATTGTTACAACGTTCGCGCTATGCAGGCTTGCTCATCCCCGAAAAATCATCAAGTTTGCAGCCGGGCGTGAGACGGTGATGAAAGATTTCCAGGGTCTGTTGATGCTTGCAGGGGCGAACGGATTGCTTACCGGAGGATACCTGACAACGAGGGGACGAAGGGTCGAGGATGACAGGACGCTCACGCAGCAGCTTTCAGGTTTCATGGGGAGTACGGATTCATGAGCCTGAAAGAGCATATGCAAAAAGAGCTTGAAATGCTCAGGGGGCGACAGTGTTTCAGAATGTTTCCCGAAACAGGGGAACGCCGGGGAGCATCCATCGAATCAGGAGGACGGAGTGCCCTGAACCTTTCCTCGAACGATTACCTCGGTATTGGTGATGACGGGAAGCTTCGGCGAGAGTACCTTCTTTCGTTCGATCCGCTGAACAATGACGACCGGTTCGGCCTGGCCAGTTCATCCTCACGTCTGCTCACAGGGAACCACCGGCTCTACGAAGAGCTGGAAGAGTATCTTGCGGCCTGGTACGGCAGATCAGCCGCACTGGTGTTCAACAGCGGTTATCATGCAAATATCGGTATACTTCCCGCTTTGACGACGCGGCATGATCTGATCCTCAGTGATAAACTGAACCATGCCAGCATCATCGACGGATGCAGGATCGCTGATGCGGATTTCAAACGATTCCGTCACCTTGATTACGATCATCTCGAAATGTTGCTTGATCAGGGCCGTGAAAAATACCGCCAGTTGTTTATCGTCAGCGAATCGGTTTTCAGCATGGACGGTGATCTGGCCGACCTGAAAAAGCTTTGTGAACTCCGTGAACGGTATGATGCCTTCCTGATTGTCGACGAAGCACACGGTGTCGGGACATTTGGTGAGACGGGGCAGGGGTTGTGCGAAATATCGGGGCTCACCGGTTCCATCGACATCATTGTTGGGACATTCGGCAAGGCGTTTGCTTCTACCGGTGCCTACGGTATCATGGACGGTGTGGTCCGTGATTACCTTATCAATACCATGCGTCCCCTGATTTTTACCACAGCCCTCCCACCGGTGGTTCTCGGGTGGAGTAAAATGGTGCTGGAACATCAACGAACGAAGGTTGCAGAGCGAAGTCATTTGCATTTTCTTGGCGTACGGTTACGTGATGCATTGAAAGAAAAAGGAATGCGCACCGCCGGTGAAAGTCAGATTGTGCCGGTTATCGTGGGTTCGAACAGCAGTGCTGTTCGAACGGCGTCGGCGTTGCGTGACGCAGGAATTCTCGCGCTGCCGGTTCGTCCTCCAACGGTACCTGAGAATACTGCGAGAATACGGTTTTCTCTCCGGGCGGACATCGGATGGGAGGGTGTATCCGGTATTCCGGAGATATTGCATGCCGTACGTTGATCATTTTATAAAAAACGGTTACACGCTACCTGCCACTGAACGATATGATTACTCATTGGATACAAAGAAAAGGATATAGCCGGCTCCTGATTTTTTTCAACGGATGGGGGATGGACAGCCGGATTGCCGATTATCTCCAGTCCAATACTTCCGGGTTCGACAGTGATATTTTGCTTTGCTATGATTATCGTTCGACAGTTCTGCCTGCAGATGTGCTCGGTACGGTTGCCGGGTATGATGAACGGATGGTTGTGGCATGGTCCCTCGGGGTGTGGGCGGCATCCCGGGCGGGATTACACGGGATTGACCGGGCATTGGCGATAAACGGCACCGTGAATCCGGTAAGCAGCGATGAAGGAATTCCGCCCGATATTTTTCGGGCAACGCTCGATAACTATGATGAAGGGAACAGAAAACGGTTCATGAGGCGGATGTGCGGTGGTAAAGCCTCTTTGTTCGAACGGTTTCTCGATATTGCTCCTCTACGTACTGCTTCCGATCAAAGAGAGGAGCTCGCGTTGATTCTGCAGAGCGTCGAGAAGAATGTTGAAGAAGGGGGCGTACCATCATGGAGCTATACGGAGGCGTTGATCGGCGGGCGTGATATGATTTTTCCACCGGTAGCCCAGGCATTTGCGTGGCGTGGGATAAAGCATACGGTGGTGGACGAAATGGCCCACTTTCCGTTCTTCGATTTCAGCAACTGGCAAAGGGTGTGTACATGCATGGAGCGGTGAACAAAGAGCTTGTCAGGCAGCGGTTTGCCAGACGCCTGAAAGAGTATCGCCGACATGCGATCATTCAGGAAAGCATGGCATGCGAGTTGGCCGAATTGATTTGTGGCAATAAAAAACCACCGCTGTTCGGGCGTGTTCTGGAGATAGGTTCGGGTTCAGGAGCGTTTACCGAAGCATTGCTCAGTCGTTGTGATGCAATGCGTTATGTGGCAAACGATCTGGTAGGCGAAAGCCGTGAGCTGGTCCGCAGGATCGTTTTGAATCATGGTGTACGGGAGTTCTCTTTCATAGCGGCGGATATCGAGGAGTGTGAACGTCTACCCGATACCGTCGATCTTGCAGCATCGAACGCAACCGTTCAGTGGCTTACAGATATGCCCTCATTTTTCTTGAGAATGTCCGAGATTATCAGGCCGGATGGGCTTCTTGCGTTCAGTACTTTCGGGCGAAGAAACATGCTCGAGGTCAGTTCGCTTGAGGCGCATACGCTCAGCTACCATTCTCTTGCCGAGCAGGAAAAAATGGCCCGGCCCTGGTTCAGGCCATTGGTTCTGCATGAAGATGTGCGCAAGCTCGATTTCAGGAGCCCTGAAGAGGTGCTACGTCACATAAGCCGTACTGGGGTTAATGGTCTTGCCCGTGAGAGATGGACGAAAACACGTCACCGCAGCTTTGTCGAGCGTTACCGTTCGTCGTTTCCTTCGGGATCCGGAGTACATCTTACCTATCATCCGTTGTTTTGTGTTTTTCGGAGAAAATGAGCGTGACGTCAATATTTACAATGGAAGAACGTGCTTTTCGGCTACACGTAGGCTTTTTACATAACCGTTGAGTAACTCAACGATTCAACCGACAAAAACAGGTGCCTGGCAAAGTCATTGCAATAACGGGGATTGATACCGGTGTGGGTAAAACGGCTGCAACCGGTCTTCTTGCGCGTACTCTTCGTGAACGAGGTAGAAACGTCATAACGCAAAAACCAGTCGAGACAGGTGGTGAAGGCGTTTCATCTGATATTTTCAGACATCGTGAAATCATGGGGATTGATTTGTGCGAAGCCGATCTTGACGGAACAACATGTTCTTATCTGTTTCGGTATCCGGCGTCTCCTCACCTTTCAGCGGCAATGGAAAAACAGGTGATCGATGTGTCGGTGATAGATGATGCGACACGTCGGCTGCAGGCAAGATACGATATTGTTTTACTGGAGGGTGCAGGGGGGTTGCTAGTGCCGTTGAACGAGGCATTGCTGTTTGCCGATTTTCTTCAGGAGCGATCATACCCTCTCATACTTGTTACGTCATCCCGGCTTGGCAGCATCAATCATACCTTGCTTTCAATCGAAGCTTGCAGGAAAAGAGGATTGCGGCTTTGCGGGCTGATTTACAATCATGCCGGTGGCAGCGACGGTGTTATTGCCAGTGATACACTTGAGGTGCTTCGAAGCTTTCTTGAAAAGTACGGTTATTCCTGCCCGGTTGTTGAACTGCCGGACATGGAAATGAGTGGCTGGAAACTTATGAACATGGATCTATTGAAGGTGTTCGATGAATCTTGATTTCGACAGGGAGCACATCTGGCATCCCTATACGTCGATGCGCGATCCTCTTCCGGTGTATCCTGTGAAGGGGGCGTCGGGGACCTACATTGAACTGGAGACCGGGGTGCGTCTTATCGATGGGATGTCCTCCTGGTGGGCTGCCATTCACGGTTACAATCACCCGGTGCTGAACAAGGCGGTGGAACGACAACTGCAGAACATGAGTCATGTGATGTTCGGAGGATTTACCCATGCACCGGCGCTACAGCTTGCAGAACGGCTTGTCGGCATGACCCCCGATTCCCTGCAGAAAGTGTTTTTCAGTGATTCCGGATCGGTTGCCGTCGAGGTTGCAATAAAGATGGCGCTGCAATACCATCAGGCTGCGGGCCGACCGGAAAAACATCGTCTTTTAACGGTCAGGTCAGGGTATCACGGCGATACCTTTGCTGCAATGTCTGTCTGTGATCCGGTTACCGGTATGCACGGCCTTTTCAGCCGGGTGCTTCCCGAGCAGATTTTTGCCGAAGCACCCATGTGCGGATTTCATGAATTCTGCAGTGACGACTGTATCGAGGATGTAAGGCAGAAGTTCGAAAAGCACCATCGAGAGATTGCGGCGGTGATTCTCGAGCCGGTCGTGCAGGGGGCGGGGGGCATGAGATTCTACTCGCCCGACTATCTCCGCAAGTTACGAAAGCTCTGTGAACTCTATGGTGTGCTTCTGATCTTCGATGAAATAGCCACTGGTTTTGCAAGGACAGGTAAAATGTTCGCCCTTGAACATGCCGGAGTTGTTCCTGACATTCTTTGTTTGGGTAAAGCGCTTACCGGGGGGTATATGACTCTTGCTGCAACGCTCGCAACCGATAACGTTGCGTCGGTGATCTCCGGGGCTGATCCAGGAGTGTTTATGCATGGTCCGACGTTCATGGCGAACCCGCTGGCGTGCTCCGTCGCGGTGGCAAGCATCGATCTGCTTTCCAGTATGGAATGGGAACACAAGATTCGGAATATCGAAAAAAGGCTTGCCGCCGGTCTGCAACCATGTAGTAAACTTTGTGGGGTTGTCGACGTTCGTGTTCTCGGAGCGATCGGCGTCGTCGAACTTGAACGGCCTGTCGATATGGCGGCTGTTCAGAAGCTTTTTGTTGAGAGAGGGGTCTGGGTGCGTCCTTTTGGAAAACTGGTCTACCTCATGCCTCCCTATATCGTCTCCGACCAGGAACTGAACACCCTGACCGGTGCAGTGTGTGATGTGGTTGCGCAAACCCTGTTCAAAAACGGATGATATCTTTCTTTGAAAAGTAAGAAAGTTATTGTTTTTTCTTACCTTACAATATAGTAGCATAGCCACGAGGTATTCCCCCACTTTTCTTTGTACCTACAACAATGGCTGTTCAATCATGGTGTGATCATTATGACAAGGGCGTTCCACATTCGCTCAGGCCGTATCCTGTGCGAACTCTTGTGGATATAGTCGGAAAAACCGCCAGGGAGATTCCCGAAAGTCCGGCACTTTTTTTCAAGGGCTCGAAGCTGAACTATTGTGACCTGGAGAGGCAGAGCGATGCCTTTGCGTTCGCGCTTGCGGAGGCAGGGGTGCGAAAAGGCGACAGCATTGCGCTGCTTATGCCGAATGTGCCTCAGATGATTGTTTCTGAGCTCGGGATATGGAAGGCAGGAGCTGTGGTCGTTCCGCTGAATCCCCTCTATACAGGTCATGAACTGGAGTTTGCGTTGAATGAATGCGGGGCTGAAATCGCTGTCGTGCTTGCACTGTTTTACGGGAAAGTGAAGGCTATTCAGTCGAAGACCATGCTTCGTCGGATTATCGCAACCGGCATCAAGGAGTATTTGCCACCGGTAAAAAAATTATTGTTCACCCTTCTGAGAGAAAAAAAGGAAGGGCATGGAGTTCGTGTGGAATCGCCTGACTTGCTTTTTTCCGAGATGATTCGGCGAAATCTGGGAAAAAAACCTCGGCAACCTTCTCCTTTGCCTGGCGATACGGCTCTTTTTCTCTTTTCCGGAGGAACGACCGGAAAGCCTAAATGTGCTGTGAGTACCCATGATTCTCTTGTGATGACCGGTATGCAGATATCGGCATGGTTCGACAACGCTCTGGTAAAAGGCAAGGATATTTTCATCCTCAATATGCCGCTCTCTCATGCATATGCCCAGGTAGGTGTCATGGCGACAGGGTTTGTCGGGCGGCATCCGATGGCTTTGCTCGCTGATCCAAGGAATATGGATGATCTTTTCGATACGATCAGGAGTCTGAAACCGGCATTGCTTCCCGGAGTTCCTACTTTTTTCAATGCCATGCTCCGTCATTCAGCGGTTTTGGCTGAAAAAAGCATGTTTGGCTGCCTGAAAGTGTGTGTTTCAAGTGCAGGGCCCCTTGCCCCAGGCATCAGGGAAAGGGTTGAGCAGCTGACAGGCGGACAATTTATCAATGCGTACAGCCTTACGGAAGCAACTGTCGCAACGGTGCTGGAACCGGTTTTCGGACTTAAAAAAGACGGGGCGACAGGTATTCCCGCTTCTGACGTTGTCGTTAAAATTCTCGATGATCAGGATGAAAAAACAGAGTTGCCGGTTGGCGAGACTGGAGAAGTCGTGATTTGTGCGCCACAACTCATGAAAGGTTACTGGCGTCGTCCGGAAGAGACAGCGGCAGTGCTTCGTAATGGCTGGTTATACACGGGAGATATAGGCTATCTCGATAACGAGGGGTATCTCTATATTGTCGATCGCAAAAAAGATGTGATAAAACCGGGTGGATTTCAGGTTTGGCCGAGCGAAGTCGAGCGGGTTATCTGTAGTCATCCCAGTGTTCTGGATGCCGGTGTAAGCGGTGTGTTTGATGACTACAAGGGCGAAGCTGTCAAGGCATGGGTTGTTCTGAGAGACGGGCGGCAGGTAACAAAAGAAGAGTTGAGAGAATGGTGCCGTAAGGAGCTTGCTGTTTTCAAGGTGCCGAAAGCCGTGGTATTTGTCGATGAGTTGCCAAAATCACCAATCGGCAAACTTCTGCGTCGCGAGTTGCATTCGATCGATGAGATGGCTTCTGAAACGTCTTGATATCAAGCCTTTACGGCAGTGATAAAAGCCGTACGCCAAAGGAAGAGTACTGCAGCTCCACTCTTCAAAGTCATGTTGCACTGTGAAGTAGATGCTCGGGTTTCAGGGGGATCAACTCTCTCAAAAAGTCATGCCGGACTTGATCCGGCATCCACAGACAAAGGCAGGAAAACCTATGGATCCCCGGGTCGCGCTCTGCTTGCCCGAGGATGACAAGAAAGGAGATATCAAACTGCCCTGTGAAATAGCTGTTTTTGATTTCACGGATAGAGCCCGAGGCTGTTCATCCCCGGGCTTGTATCGCTCTCTTGTTACTTTGTAAGGAGGATGACGCCGAGAGCGTCGATATTAGTTCCGGCACGCCCGAACAGCCCGAAAATGCTCGATCCGGGTGGCGCGCTATAGGTATACTCGACCGAACCGCCGGAGCCTCCCCAAGATTGCGTCGTACGACCATTACTGGTCCATAGTTGCATCGAATCGATGACTGTTCCGTGTTTGCCACTGATTTTGACGATTGTTTCACCGGGCTGTAACATGAACGTACTGAGTGTGCCACCATTTCCGCCATGCTTCGTGCCTTCTATTTTACCACCTTGTTTGTTTTTATAGACAAACTGTATGGCATCGATACGGCTGCCGTGCCATACACGAACCTCTGTGACAGTCAGGCCTTGGGTTTGGCTGTCGGTATATTTTTTGCCGCCGGTTCCACCAGAGGCGCCGCAAAAGGAAAAGCTTTCTGCAGAAGCTTGTTTGACCGGCAGCGCCGCGCTGACGCCGATCAACAAGACAGCCATTACGATAAAAAGAAAAGGTATTTTTTTCATGAGGGTGTTTTCTTTTTTTTGAAGGAAGCTATCAAGGGTACTGCCGTGGTACATACTTTTGGAATATATGAATTTATGGTTAAAGAAGACGTATTATTGCTGAATAATTTAAATGACTGATGACTGAGGAAGAATTACAGAAACTTTTCGACCCTGACATAAGGAGGCTGATAGATGTACACGTCGAAGAGGATCCTTCAGCTTTTGCATTGAAATATCATGGGGCCGTCAACATGCCGGTCAGGGCTGTCGCGGAACAGATCGCGTGCAGGCGCAAGGCCGCAAAAAAACTGCCGAAGCTGGTATGTTACGATCTTCTCTATACGACACTGTCCCTCGAACAGGCTTCCGGTGAAAAGACGGCACGTTACAAATCGGCCCTGGATGGAATGGCGGGAAAAAGAATGCTGGACATGACCGGAGGGCTCGGTATCGACAGCATCTTTTTCGCAGACCGGTTCGAGGAAGTTGTCTATGTCGAACGAGATGAGGTGCTTGCAACGATGGCTGTTCATAATTTCAGGGAACTCGGTATCGGTAACATCCGTGTCATTTCGGGCGATAGCGTTGAGCTGCTTGAAGCAAGCGCTGATGATAGCTTCGACTTGATATATCTCGATCCTGCAAGGCGTGAAAAAGGGAGACGTTCGGTAGCTCTTGACGCAGCGCAGCCGAATGTGGTCATGCTACACGATCTGCTGTTGCAAAAGGCGGGAAAGGTTTGCGTTAAAGCATCTCCTGCACTTGAAATCAGCTCGCTTCATGAAACGTTGCCATCGCTTTCACGGGTCATCGTCATTTCGGTCGATCGGGAGTGCAAAGAGGTTGTGCTTATCTGCGAAAGGGATAAAAAGCAGGATATTTCAGGAGTGGCTGTGGCCGCGGTATGCCTGCAGCAGGGAGTTGAAACGGTTGTTGCCGGCCAGGAGGGCGCGGCCGAGAGGAATGGCGTCACCTTCGATATCGGAGAATATTTCTATGAGCCCGACCCTGCAATCATCAAGGCCCGTCTGACAGATGTTCTGGCGCAGAAGCACCAAATGCTCTACATCAATCCCAGGGTTGATTATCTTACATCGGATAGGGAGATCGTTTCTTTTCCCGGCAGGATGTTCAGAGTCAAAGAGTTCCTTGCCTACAGTCCGAAAACATTCCGGCGTTTTCTCAAAAATGCCCGAATCGCTGCAGCGAGCATCCAGCGGCGTGATTTTCCTTTGTCACCTGAAGAGATACGGCGAAAGTTCCGCCTTGGAGAAAGCGATCAATTATTTCTTTTTTTTACCCGTAATGCTTTTCTCGGACCTGTTTGCATTTGTTGTGAAAAACTGCCGGGTAGGCGAGAGTTGCAGGGTGAAGTGTCTCGCAGCGACCGGTTTTAGAGTATATTGGAATTTTCGCCTTGAAGTTGCTGCAGTTCCTTGAGTGCCATACCGTAACGTAGTCCTTGAATACTCACTGTTATCTCCTGTACACCGAGCAACCTCATGAACTGGTGCAGGATGAGTGTTCCCATGGTTATGACATCCGCCCTGCCTTCAGGGACTCCTCTGCCGATGATTTGTTCGATGGTCAATGACTTCAGTTCTTCGAGCAATTGTCTGACCTGGTTGTAGTGGAGTGGATAATTGTGGATTTTTGCAGGGTCGAACTCTTTCTGCCCGGAAACAAGTTTTGCGATTGTTGTCAATGTGCCGGCTACTCCGAAAACATGCTCCCTGCCGGCAAAAAACGGTTCAAGGTTTCCTGTAAACATCCTGTCGATTTCCTCTTTGGCGGCATAAAATTCCGTTTCGGAAGGTGGTTGATCTGAAAACAGCCGTTCAGTGAGTCTTACCGAGCCGATATCGAGGCTGACGCTTTGATCTAAACAGGCCATATCACCCATGGATATTTCAGTGCTGCCGCCGCCGATATCGATAACGGTAAATCGTTCAGGCGCATTTTCCATGCCCGCTATCGCACCGGTGAACGTTAATGCCGCTTCCTCTTCTCCGCTCAAGGTTTTGATGACGATACCGCTTGCCATGACAACCTCGTCGATGATCTCCATGCGGTTTTTTGCATCACGAAGGGCACTTGTTCCCGCCGCGACAATGCGTTCTGCTTTATGTTCTTTGCTCAGCTCCTTGAAATCAAGCAAGCATTGGATAAGACGCTGCATCGCGACGTGATCGATAATCTTCTGTTCATCGACGTTTTTTCCGAGCCTAACGATGGTCTGGCGGTGCAGGACGGGTATTATCCTGTTGTTGACCGGGTCCAAGTCTGCAATGAGCAGCAGCGCTGTATTGGTTCCTATATCGATAAATGATGCACGTTTCATAACTTTTGCAAATGGGTTCAGGATGACGGTGCTGCAAGGCAGGAGAGCCACTCATCTTCATAAAGGGTGTCGGCAATGCGGTACTCGAGCCTTTCAAGCAGTTTTTTTAACCAGGACTCGTCGTAAGTCATAATCCCGGAAAGAAGCACCGGACAATCGGGGGCCTTGTTTTTTATTGCCGGCAGAATTCTGTCGATGACGTTACGGTTGATGTTTGCAAGTATGAGGTCATACCGTTCCTCGAGGATGGCGTCCAAGTCGTCTTCTGCGTCGAGCATGTCGACTCTGATGTTTTCCACAAGGTTTTCCTTGATGTTTTCACGAGCGTTTTCGACTGCCCAGTCATTATTGTCGACAGCACGTATCGGCCGGTTGTTGCCGAGCTTTCTGCATGCAATGGCGAGGACGCCGGTACCGGTTCCTATATCGAGAATACGCTTGTTTTCAAGATCGATGTTTTCGATCTGGCGGAGCATAAGCCGTGTGGTTGCATGATATCCGGTGCCAAAAGACATTTTTGGGTTGATTTCAATCACGGTTTGTCCGGGTTTTGGGACGCGGTCTTTGTTTTGCTGGACGATGAGGAGGCGGTCGGATATTTCGATTGGTTGAAGATGTGCTTCCCATTCGGCGTTCCAGTTTCTGTCCGCCATGTGTTTGAGGGTGAACGGTGGGACCGAGCCGAACGAAGCGGCAAGGGTTTTCATGATGTCCTGCTTTTTCTCCTCCGACCACAAAGAGTCCGGAAGATAGGCGTAAAGCTTGTTTTGTTCCTCCTGGAAATATTCGATTCCTTCGCCGGACAACAGTCCCAGGCATGGTTCAATCAGTTCAGGGGGAAGAGAGAAGGCCAGTTCTATATAATCGTGTGAAGTTGCCATAGTCTTTTACATAAGTCAACAATGTTTGGCTTGTCGCCGCTTTTTTGCGCCAATATACAGCTTAATCCGGCATAGTATAGCATGGCGATCGATCATTGTACATGTCTACTGTCGGGAGGATGCCGTAATTTCCAGCAGGCGCACGGCTTTGACGAAACGTTTCTTATAATATCTATTATCGAGGTTTCCCATAGTTACCCCCCTGCTGGATGAAGCATGTGCGAAAAGATTTCGGTCGAGGTAAATTCCGACATGGTCGATTTGGCTGCTGTTGAGCCTGAAAAAAACCAGGTCGCCCCTTTTGAGTTTTTCTGGTGATATTTTTGCCCCGATTTTTGAAAGTTGCCGGGATGTACGTGGAAGATGAGCTTTGAAGGTGTCTTTGTAGATATATTGTACGAAACCGGAGCAGTCGAATCCTCTGATCGATTCTCCTCCGTAATGATAGCCTGTGCCAAGGAGATTGCTTATGGTTTCAAGCATTTGCACAAGTTTGTCTTCATGGACTCGGATTGGCAGAGGGGTATATATTTTTGTGTTTTTTCCGCTATATTTAACGCCTTGAGATGAATAGCTGCTTGCACAGCCACATGAAAACAGCGCAGTGCATACAAGCAGGCAGCGAATCAGGTACCGTTGGTCCTTGAAGTTTTGCGGGCAGGAACTGCTTTTTCTGCATGTTTTGTTCTGCATGTATGTTATAGGTCTGTTTAACAAGGGAAACGGTTGTTGAACCGGTAATTTACAGGCAAGCATAAGGCCTGAAATCAAGAGATCACCATAGAAAGATAATAACTGTCATGGCTGTAATGAAATTTGGGGGGACGTCGATCGGAACGGCTCCCGCCATGAAGCGGGCAATGGAAATTGTTGCCGCAGAAAAAAATAGAGACGTGCCGCTTGTCGTGCTCAGCGCATGTAGCGGAATTACCAACAAGCTGATTCGGATTGCCGAGAAGGCCGGTGAAAGCTGCCTTGAAGAAGCGATGGCGCTTTCCGGTGAAGTGCGAGAGCACCATCATGATTTGGTTGATTTTTTGATAAACAACGATACACGTCGCAAATCTCTGCTTGAGAAAGTGGATGCATATGTTGCCGAGCTCGACGTGCTTATTAAAGGAGTCGATATTGTCGGTGAGTTGACTGCGCGATCTTTCGACACGTTTTGCTCATTCGGCGAGCTGCTTTCCACTACCATTTTCAGCGAGGCGATGCAGGAGGCCGGCTATGAAGCGGTTTGGCTGGATATACGTGAGGTGATGATAACCGATGATAATTTCAGCGCTGCACGTCCGCTGGAGAGCCTTTGCGAGACAAATGTAAAAAAAGCGGTCAAACCGCTGCTTGAAGAAGGTAAGGTTGTTATAACTCAGGGGTTTATCGGATCTACAAAAGATGGAAAAACAACGACGCTCGGCAGGGGAGGTTCGGATTTTACCGCTGCACTTCTCGGGGCGTGGCTTCCGTCGAACGAGATACAGATATGGACAGATGTGGATGGCGTGATGACCTGTGATCCGAGGATTATTCCTGATGCAAGAAGCATCAGGGTGATGACGTTTACCGAGGCGGCGGAACTTTCCTATCTTGGAGCCAAGGTTCTGCATCCCGATACGATTGCTCCTGCAGTGAAGCAGAATATTCCTGTTTTTGTGCTCAATTCACTGCATCCGGAAGCGAAGGGAACCGTTATTACCAATAATCCGGTAACCCTCGAAGGTATGAGCTATGGCGGACTGGTTAAATCCATAGCGGTAAAAAAAGGCCAGTGCATCATTAATTTCCGTTCCAACCGAATGCTCGGCCGGCACGGTTTTATGGCGAAGATTTTCGAGGTGTTCGCTCGTACAGGGGTTTCGGTTGAAATGATTTCGACAAGTGAGGTCTCCGTTTCCCTGACGGTGAATGAATCTGTTCAGCTTGAAGAACTTCTGGCTGAATTGAGAAAAATGGGTGACGTTGAGATCGAACCGAATGTTGCAACTATCAGCGTTGTCGGTGATAATCTCAGAACGTCAAAAGGTGTGGCCGGCAGAATCTTTAGCGCCATGAAAGACGTCAACATCAGAATGATTTCACAAGGTGCATCCGAAATCAATGTTGGTTTGGTTGTGGAGGGGGATGATGTTTCGAAAGCGGTTCAAAGTCTCCATCACGAGTTTTTTTCAGGCAACGAGACCAGCGGTATATTTGAAACGCCGGCGAATAAACGATAGCCGGTTCTGTTCGTCTCTCGGCAGAAAAGTTTGCAGTGTGTTATCTTGAAACAAAAGGGGCCTCTATTTAGTCAGGAATCCTGAGTATAAATCGGGATCAACGAAAGAATTGCGTTGCGGAATGCGTAGAAGTGTCCAATAAATCAAATCAGGGATATGGATTATAAAACGGCAGGAGTCGATATCAGTGCAGGTGAGGAGTTCGTGCGATTGATCAAGCCCGATGTTCGCCGGACGTTCACCCGCGGAGTCATGACCGATATTGGAGCATTCGGCGGTTTTTTTCAGCCGGATTTTTCTGGATATGGCGAGCCGGTTCTCGTCAGCAGCATCGACGGAGTTGGAACGAAACTGAAAGTTGCGGCTGAAATGGGCAGATATGATACTATTGGAGCGTGTCTGGTCAATCATTGTGTGAATGATATTCTGGTGTGCGGGGCGAAACCGCTGTTTTTTCTCGACTACTATGCATGTGGAAAGCTCATGCCATCGATGGCTGCGGATGTTGTCAAGGGAATGGTGAGGGCATGCAGGGAAAATTCCTGCGCTCTGATCGGTGGCGAGACTGCTGAAATGCCGGGGGTTTATGCCGAGGAGGATTTTGATCTAGCCGGAACGATTGTCGGTGTTGTCGACCGTGGCAAGATTATCAACGGGACGGCAATATCGGAAGGAGATGTGATGATCGGTCTTCCTTCAACCGGTTTGCATACGAATGGCTACTCTCTTGCAAGGGAAGTTTTGAAAGGCAAGCTTCAGAATACCTGTGATGGTCTCGAAGGTACGATCGGCGATGAACTGTTGAACGTTCACCGTTCCTACCTCCCGGTTGTCGAATCACTGCTTGGAGCTGATGAGCTGCATGGCATGTCACACGTTACGGGTGGCGGGTTGATGGGAAATACCATGCGGATTGTCCCGGAAGGTTTTTCTCTCGATATCGAATGGACATCATGGCCTGAGCCGATGATTTTCGACATCATTCGAAAAGAGGGTAAAGTCCCGGAGGAAGATATGCGCAGAACATTCAATCTCGGCCTGGGTTTGGTTATGATTGTTTCCAAAAACGGGGTAGACCGCATAATGGCAGATTTGAAATCGAAGGATGAAAATGCTTACATTATAGGCCAAGTTACTCGGGCATGACATACTTGTCGGTGTTTTTGATTCCGGATTATGAGTTTTTAATCCTCTGAAGGCTGCGTATACAGCTTGTAAACAACAATTTTAACGCTTGATACGGGTTGAACATAACCCGGACTATTATGCTTACTTTGATTGTGATTCTGATCGTGAGCTACCTCATTGGCTCGATACCTACCAGTATCATCGCCGGTAAGCTGCTCAAAGGCATCGATATTCGTGATTACGGCAGCGGAAATGCCGGGGGGACCAATGCTTTTCGTGTTCTCGGATGGAAGACGGGATTGACGGTTACCATTCTCGATATCGTAAAGGGAGCGATTGCGGCAATATCCGTCGTGGTATTTTTCGAAGCCCATCCTCTCGGACCCCTTCCGGATATCAACCCTATTGCGCTACGGCTGATTGCCGGATTATGTGCGGTTTTCGGTCATGTCTTCACCATATTTGCCGGTTTCAAGGGAGGGAAGGGCGTAAGCACAGCTGCAGGTATGATGTTCGCTATCGCTCCTGTGACAACACTTATCGTGCTTGGGATTTTCCTGCTTGTTATCTTTTTTTCACGGTATGTTTCGGTTGCCTCCATGCTGGCTGCAGTGGCTTTTCCTTTGATTATCGCTGTGAGAAAATACCTGTTCGATCTTGGCGGGGGTTTGGATTACTATATCAAAATGTTCAATACCAGGGTATTTATTCATGACAGCCTTGATTATCACCTTTTGATTTTCGGGCTTATTGTCGCTTTTGCGATCATTTACACCCACAGGACAAATATCAGGCGTCTCATTTCAGGTAATGAAAACCGGGTTACTTTCCACGGGCGTTCCTGATGCATTATGCGTTGGGAGAAACAGATGAAGATAGCCGTATTAGGAGCTGGAAGCTGGGGAACGACGCTTGCTGTGTTGCTGGCAGAAAAAGGGTTTTCTGTCGATCTGTGGGCGCACCGCAAGGAGTTTGCGCTTGAGCTCGACCGTTTTCGCAAGAATTTCCGATACCTTCCTGGTGTCCTGTTTCCCGATACTCTTCATATAACCGGAGACATTTCCAGCGCTGTCGAAGATGCAGGAATGATCATTACGGCCGTGCCGTCGCAGGCGTTGCGTGAAACACTTTCATTGCTGCGTGCATCCTCTCTTGAAGAAACAATCATCGTCAATGTCGCCAAGGGTATCGAGCTCGATACAGGCCGGCGTTTATCGGAAGTTGTGCTTGACGTGCTTCCAGCCATATTGCCTGAGAAGGTTGCTGTACTCTATGGCCCGAGTCATGCGGAAGAGGTTTCGGAGAGGCAGCCAACAACGGTTGTCGCAGCATCATCCTCTCTTGAAACGGCGAAGAAGGTTCAGGATGTTTTCCATACGAGCGCCTTCAGGGTGTATGTCAATACAGATATCGTCGGCGTTGAAGTGGCGGGTTCGGTAAAGAACATTATTGCAATCGCGGCAGGGATCTCGGATGGTCTTGGTTTTGGCGACAATGCCAAGGCCGCGATCATTACGCGAGGACTCGCCGAAATGTCACGTCTTGTTGTCGGTCTCGGAGGTGATCCGATGACCGTATCCGGGCTTTCCGGGATAGGGGATCTGGTTGTCACCTGTTTGAGCCGTCACAGCAGAAATCGGTATGTTGGAGAGCAGATCGGTAAAGGCCGGAGCCTCGATGACGTTGTCACCCATATGAAAATGGTCGCGGAGGGGGTTCCCACCACCAAAGCCGTTGTTGCCCTGAGCAAAAAGCTCGGTGTGGATATGCCGATAACCGTTGCGGTGTATGAGATGCTTTTTGAAGGCAAGCCGGCAGAAAAAGCCATTCTGGATTTGATGACGAGAGAGCCGAAAAAGGAGCTGGAAGAGTAAAGGGGCTGCAGTTGCCACGGCGCAGGTCGAGGACTGCCAGGCGAGGCGTTGTTTACTGGTATTTCTTCGGATACTCGTACCATACCAGTTTACCCGAATCCATCAAGGTTTGCTGCCAAAAATCGGTCTTCAGATCGATTCTGACGACTCCACAGGTGACGATATTTTCAAGGTGTTCGCCGGAAATGAAGTTCGCAAAGGAGGTCATTGTCGGATTGTGTCCGAAGAGCATGGCTGAAGAACAGCTATCGGGAATTTCCCGGACAATCTGCAGCATCTGATTGATCCCGCCTTCATAGATTTCAATACGCTGTTCGATCTTTTCAGGGGGATACCCCAGAACTTCACAGAATGTTTCCGCAGTTGTCAATGCACGGTTTGCCTGGCTGGAAATGATACGGTCGACCTGTACGTTGTTTTCGCTCATCAGCTTTGCCATGAATGGCGCTGCTTTTTGCCCGCGTTTATTGAGAGGGCGGTCGAAGTCAGCCAGGTTTGCATTATCCCAGCTCGATTTTGCATGCCTGACAAGATAAAGGGTTTTCATTTGGAAACAGTCAAGTATTGTTGCTTCAGTGTCGAGATCCGCTGATAAGAACTGTCTATTCGCGCAGGCGGTATTGTTCCGTTTTCGACAAGTGAGTGAATGATCGAGATTGCTTTCCGGGCAATGCCGGGATCATAGCTTGAATTGTTGGCAAAAAGCAGGATGTCGACACCTGCATCGATGGCTTGCAGGATTGCTGTTTCGAGGCTATAGTGGTCTGAAACCGCTTTCATCTGCATGTCGTCACTGATTACCGGACCTTTGAACCCGAGTGAGTTGCGCAACAGTCCTGTGACGACGGGTTTTGACAACGTTGCCGGAAAAATGCTGTCGAGCCGGGCGTTGTAGACGTGTGCTGTCATGACGAGGTCGCTGTAACCATGATCGATGAGCTTCCTGTAAGGCTCGAGCTCGGTTTTGTTCCAGCTTTCGGTTATGTCGGTGAAGTCCTTGTGGGTATCGGTTGTCGAGCTGCCATGGCCGGGAAAATGTTTGAGAGTTGCAATGATTTTTTTCGTATGCAGTGCTCTGACTGTTGTGGCGGCCTGTGACGTCACGATGTCGGGGTCGGCTGAAAAACTTCTTTCCAGAGAGCCGATGACCGGATTTTCAGAGTTGCTGTCAAGATCGACTACAGGGGAAAAATTGACGTTGATTCCGGCTTTTTGAAGAGATTCCGCGATTTTCAATGCCGCATGGTAGGTGCTGTCGGGATTATTGAGCAATCCGAGCTTCTTTGCCGACGAGCTTTCGGGAAACCCGTATTTTGTTTTCAGTCTCGCTATTCTGCCGCCTTCCTGGTCGACAGCTATGAGAAGAGGTGTTTTCGCTGCCTCTTGCAGCTCGTCTGTCAGTTTCTTCAACTGCTGTGGAGAAGTGATATTTCTGCCGGGTGATTTCGACGGAACGTCGTAATCGAACAGAACTACTCCTCCCAGATTGCGCACTGTTATATCTTCTTTGAGATTCGGTGCTTCCTGCAGGGTTGTTCCCCGAAAACCAACCATGATCATCTGCCCGATTTTCATGTTCAGCTGATCCTGCACAGGCCTGGCAACGGCAGTCAGTGTATGCAGGATCAAAAAAGAAACGGCAAGGAAGCTTTGTTTCATGAGCGCTTTAGAATTCAGCAGATGTCTTGTCAGGAAGCTGCTTTTACAAGAGAAAGAGTTCCGTCTTTCACCGTTATAGTTACGGAGTCACCTTCCTGAACGGAACCTTCAAGGATCAGTTCCGAAAGCTTGTTGGTAATATGCCGCTGCATGACCCGTTTGAGCGGCCGAGCGCCGAATGCGGGGTCGAAACCTGCATTGGAAAGCCACAGAAGCGCATCGTTTTCCAGGGTTAAGCGGATATTCTGGCGAAGAGCGAGTTTTTTTATCAGATTGAACTGTATCGTGACGATTTTTTCAAGATCTTCCCTGCCGAGAGGCGTGAAAAGGATGACTTCATCGATACGGTTGAGAAACTCGGGACGAACTTGCTGCTTGAGGAGCTGAAAGAGCTTTTCCTGAAGGCTTTCCAAAACAGTATCGCGATTTGCTCCATCCATCTTTTCCATCTCACTCTGGATGAGCTGTGCACCAATGTTGCTTGTCATGATGATGATGGTGTTCTTGAAATTCACTGTATGACCTTTGCTGTCGGTCAATCTGCCGTCATCGAGAATCTGCAGCAGGATATTGAACACATCGGGGTGAGCTTTTTCGATTTCATCAAGCAGAACAACTGAAAACGGTTTTCTCCGCACCGCTTCAGTAAGCTGTCCTCCCTCTTCGTAGCCGATATAGCCCGGAGGAGCTCCCACGAGACGACTGACGGTATGGGATTCCATGTATTCGCTCATGTCGATACGAATCATCGCATCCTCATCGTCGAAAAGATATTCGGCAAGGGTTCGTGCAAGCTCCGTTTTACCGACCCCTGTCGGGCCGAGAAAAATAAACGATCCTATTGGTTTTTTTTCATCTCCCATGCCTGCACGTGACCGCTTGACAGCTTCACTGACTGCCTGAACAGCTTTATCCTGGCCAATCACGCGTTTATGCAGTTCTTCGTCGATATGCAGGAGCTTTTGGCGTTCCGACTGGAGCATCTTGCTGACCGGTATACCGGTCCATTTGGAAACGATATCCGCAATATCTGTGGCATCGATCTCTTCTTTTATAAGGAGCTCGCCCGATGCGCTTTTCTCTTCGATTTTCTGCTTGTTGTCTTCAATCTCTTTTTCTATCGCTGCGATGCGCCCATAGCGTATTTCCGCAACTTTACCGTAATCGCCGCTTCTTTCGTACTCTTCTGCCTGATGTTTGAGGTCTTCCAGTTCAGATTTCAGTTTTCTGGATTCCTGGACAAGACCTTTTTCCGCATCCCAACGCGCTTTGATCCTTCGCTGTTCTTCATGGAGGTTGGCAAGCTGTTTTTCAATTTCTTCCAATCGTTGTCTGGTATCCGAAGAGTTCATACTTGCGTTTTGATGAGTTATGAAATAATGTGTTAAGTTGTAAATTTAAAGCTTAAATCGAAAAAAACGCAACATCCTGAAAGTATCGTTTTTTTGCTGTCTTCCGGGATGTAATAACGGCTATACAGGTGGAAAAGTTCTCAGTTGGAGCAGTTACCATTCCAGATGAAACGTCGCTTTTTTTTATTGCCGGGCCATGTCTTATCGAGGGCCGGGAGATGGCTTTTGACGTTGCGTCTGCCCTGCGATCGATTCGTGACTCGGAAAATGTTTCGTTTATTTTCAAGGGATCTTTTCGTAAAGCGAACCGAACTTCTGCCGGTTCTTTTACAGGAATCGGCGATATCGAGGCGCTTGAAATTCTTGGAGAAATCAGAGAGCGTTTCGATATGCCGGTGCTTACCGATGTTCACGAAACGCATGAGGTGGAGCAAGTTGCACACTATGTCGATGTGCTGCAGATTCCAGCCTTTCTCTGTCGCCAGTCCGACCTTTTGAGAGCGGCAGGAAGCTCGGGCCTCTGTGTGAATATCAAAAAAGGGCAGTTCATGGCTCCTGAGGATATGGCTATGGCTGCCGATAAAGTCTCCCGGACGGGCAACTCACGTGTGATGCTGACCGAAAGAGGGACGACCTTCGGTTATCACAATTTGGTGGTTGATTTTCGGAGTATTCCCAAAATGGGCAAAACCGGCTATCCGGTCATCTATGATGCAACCCACAGTCTCCAGCTTCCTTCAGCTGGAAAGGATGTTTCCGGAGGGGAACGGGAATATCTGCTTCCGATGGCAAGGGCTGCCGTTGCTGCAGGAGTTGACGGTCTGTTTTTCGAGGTTCACCCTGATCCTGAAAAAGCTCTGTCCGATGCTGCCACGCAACTTGCGCTCAAGGATTTCCCTGCGGTTGTAAGGCAGTTGCAAAAACTTCATGCTTGTCTGTCGGCATGATCTGAATGTGTTAATTATGCAAAACGTAAAACTCAGAAAACAGTGTCAGGTATAAACTACTTTGGGATTCAGCTGTCATCCGGTGACGCTTCCGAGCGCTTGCAGAATGCATTGCGACAGGTCAAGGCGTTGATTTTCCCGGTCGAAGGTATTTTGACGGGAAGCCAGGTAACCTTCAATGGTCGCGGGGAAGAGATCTGTTCCTGTAATGTGAGGGATGCTCTTGCGATAAGTGAAGCCAGGCAAAGAGGGCTCCACGTAGCTGCAGTTTCGGAACGGTCGAGTGACGCACAACGGCATTTGCTTGGCCATCTTGGAATAGAGCATGTGTATCTTGATTATGGTCGCAAGGTAGATGCATATGAGGAATTCAAAGCAGGTCTGGGCCTGGAAGACGAAGAGTGTGCCTATATTGCCGATGATGTTGTCGATATACCGATCCTTGAAAAAGTCGAGCTTTCCATTACTCCGATTGACGGCATTGAATATCTTCGCAATCGTGTTTCCTATATTTCTGCCTATGAAGGAGGGAAAGGATGCATCAGAGAGATGATCGAGCTGATTCTCCAGGAGCAGGGAAGGTGGGAATACAGCGAATACTCGGCCATGTGAGGAAATAACCCGGAGATCTGAAGTCGGAATCCGGTAGATGACGGTAGAGAATCAAATTCCTTTGGAGCGTATTTGCGAAATGATTTTCCGGTTTTTTACTGGCGGTTGGCTGTCGCTGTGCATCGAGCAATAGTTCTGTAAAATGTCGCATAACTGTTGACTCTCTTCGGGTAAAACGTCAAGATCGTTGACCGAAAGAATATCGGTATTGGCAAGTGTGTGCATAAGCAGATACACAGGGACCGGTAACGGCTGCCAGGCTTGGCGTGAGTGAATCGCCGGAGGTTGGAGCGCGACACCTCCTGGATCATAGACAAGGTAAAGCGAGCTGTCCGGCCTTTCCTCGAGTATCGCCATGATACGACTGCCGGTCATGACGCAATGTTCGATTGATGGCTCAAAACCCATGTTTGAGATAAGCCGGAGGAGAAACCACGCCACGACTGCATCGGTGTTTTGACAGGTGCAGCAGAGGCTTTCGATCGTCAGGGCGAGGGCATCGAAGAGGTGGATATTTTTTTCTTCGTTTCCTGTTGTGTTTCTGATTGTTTCAATGATACGATAGATTGCGCTGAAACGTTCCATGTCCGGTTCCGCGGTCATCGGGCTTCTGATGATCCGAGCTTCGCTGACAAGGTGCAGGTTGCGGTTGTTTCCTTTGTAAAGCACCACTTCGAGAAGGTTGCCGGTGCTGAACAGCCCGGAAAGCTTGCTTTTGGGATTCCTGCTTCCTTTGAGAATGACGGAGAGCCTTCCGAAATCTCTGGTATAAAGCGTGCATATCGTCGAGGTATCCCTGAACTTTATTTCTTTGAGAACGAAAGCCCTGGTTTTGGTGAGCACGGTGCGGATTTTTTTATTCGGCAAAATAATTATATATATCCCAGCCTGGTTGTTTCAGGTTGAGATATGCAGCTTTAGGATAAAGTATACAAAATAACAGACAGACGGGGACCTCCATTGACGTTTTACAACAAGGGAAAGGTACCCGTAAATAGATTACGGAGGTAATTACAATGCCAACCTACCAGTATCGTTGTAAAAAGTGCGGATGCGAAGAAGAGGTTTTTCAGAAAATGAGTGATGACGCATTGACGACATGTCCTGAATGCAATGCTGAAACGTTTGAGCGGGTTATCAGTGCAGAAGGAGGTTTTTTGTTGAAAGGCTCAGGATTCTACAAAACCGATTACAGCAAACAGAGCTGTGAAAGTGCTTCTTCAGGATCATGTCCGACAGGTTCTTGCCCTCTTGCCAAGTAAGTTCAGGTTTTTCATATATCGAACAAAAAGCCTTTCTTACCGGAAGGCTTTTTGCATTATTTTTTTCTCCATTACCAACACCTAAAAAGCCGGTTTCTCATCGTAGCGCAGCCTGAAGCCGGGAAGGTCGACTTTTCTACTGCCCCTCAGTTTGTTCGGGTACTGTTTTCCTTCAACGTTGCCGCTTACCGCTATTCTATCAAGTTGTCCATCGGTGAACGACATGACTATTCTGTTCCCGCTCGAGTAGTTGATCCCTGTTGGCGTTTGGTCTTCGTCGTAGGTATGATAGAGGCTCCGGGCCTGTGAATCGACTTGTACGCCGGTTACCGTTTCCTGATCATCGAGCTCGATGTACATGGTTTTACCGCTCAGCTGGTTGTATAACTGTCTGCTTGGATCAAGGGTGTCTCTGGCTGCAAGAAAAGCTTTGCCGATGACGGTGATTTTTTCAATGTTTTTCTTTTTGTTCAGCTCTCTGAGCTGTACCGCAATACTGTCTCCGCTGAGCTGGCGTTCCCCCTGCCATGCAATAGCGTTCTTGTAAATCGATATCTGGTTGCTGGGGTTGTCGATACGCGCTCGTTCGGATTTCGTGATCAGGTTGTTTTGAAGAAGCCGACCCTTTACATTGTTTTCAAGCTCTGCAATTCCGGTATCGGGGTAATAGAGTGCATCGTCGCAGTAGACTTCGAGTTTACGGTCGGTCATGAAAATATTGCCGCGTAGCTGAACGATACCGCTTTCAAGAAACTCGGTGGCCTTGTCACAGGTAAGCAACAAGTTTTCCTGAACAAAGACGACGTTGCCGGAAACGGAGCGTACCTCTTCTACTCTGCCGGTTGGAGAACGTTTCTTTCCTCCCTGCAGTTTATCGGCCTGTTGTAAAATAATTTTCTTTTTTTCCGCAAGGGCAGTATTATGATTCAGCTTCAGAATACTGTCGTTTGCCTGAAACAGCAACAGGCAGAGCAGGACGAGCGCAAGTGTTTTGGTTCCCTTCATTTCCTATAGGGATGGATTGGTTGACGTGTTTGAACAATGTAAAAAGGATTTGTCTCGTGAAAAAGATTCTTTTGGTTGCCGGTGAACGACATGGCTTGTTGAAGGTTCTCCCTTTACATAAGGCTTTACATGAGCATGATGGATATGAGGTTCTGTTTGCTGCCGGTTCTCCGTTGCCTCGGGGGGAACGTTCGGGGGAAAATCTTCCGGAACTTTTCGGGATTTCCGAAACTATCTTTTCAGTCGGGACCGGAGGCATTTCTCCGGTTGGTCGAACGGCTTCGGCAATGACTGCTTTTGAAAAGCTTGTTGTCGATGAAAGACCCGAAATTGCCGTTATTGGCGGAGACGATGATGTTGCTTTAGCCGCAGCACTTGCTGCTGTAAAGCTCAGTCTTCCGATTGCATATATCGGTGCGGGTATGCGGGATTACAATCGCAGTTCACCTGGTGAAATCAACAGGAAGCTTATCGATACGGTTGCCGATATTCTGTTTGTCAGTGAGCATAGCGGTGAATACAATCTTATCAATGAGGGATACGATGAAGACCGGATTTTTTTTGTCGGTGAAATGACTATCGACAGCCTTGCCGGTCTTATCGGGAGGGCTAACAGCTCCAGCGTTACCGGTGATTTCGGGGTCGAAGCAAAGAAATATGCTCTGGTTCTGCTCGACCGTGCGGCTGCTCTTGACGATATCGATGTTCTCAAGAAAATGGAGCGAGTGGTAAGGGCCATTGCCGAGAAGCATCCGGTATTGATACTGGCCGATCCCTATGTTGGAACTGTTTTGCGGGAACATGAAATGGAACCTGCCTTTACGTCGCTGCCAGGGGTTCAGGTCATACAGTTTCCCGGATATGTCGAACTCCTGCGGCTGGTCAAGGATGCTTTGTTTATCGTGACCGATTCTTTGACTGCTCAAGCCGAGTCGACCGTCATGAAGGTTCCGTGTCTGACGATGCTTGACGATACTTCCAGTCCTGCAACCATCGAGATCGGCACCAATGTTCTTGTCGGGGACAGGGAGGAAGATATTCTTCAAGGCATAGGCGATGCTGTGGAGGGAAAAATAAAACACAGGGCAAAAATTCCGGAAAAATGGGATGGCGCCGTAAGCCAGCGTATTGTCGATGTATTGGATCGGCTTTTCAGGGAATGATCGGGGCCAGGCTGCCGGTATGCAAGCCTTCTTTGCCGGTAAAAAAGATGTTTTCAATATCTATTTTCGGTTTGCAGAGCGTTTTCCGAGCAGAAGCGTTCGGGTTATATCATATCGTGATGCAACGACTTCGACCAGGATAGGATCTGCTGTTCCAAGCGTTGTGCCGAGGATGAAAAGGAGCCATATGTCGTTGATGCCGGTGCTCTTGGCTGTAATTCTCGAAGCTGCGGTGAAAAAGACATGGAAGAGGTAGGTGGAGTAGGAATAGTTTCCGATAAAAGCCAGGAATTCCGATCGCATCTTTGTCAGAAAGAGCGTGAAACATGAAAGCGTGCCTATTGTCAGAGCGTTGAGAGACCGCCGGGGTTTTCCGTACAGTAACAGAAAAATGATGATAAGGGCAAGGAGGGTTTGTTGTCAGGTTTCCCGTTGTTTATCGGTGTTTTCCCGGGAAGTTCGTACCCATTCATTCCTTTTTTTTCGAAGCAGCATGGCTGCGTACAGCGGTATTTTCCATAAAATGTAGAGCGGTGCGGCAGCAAGCACGAACCAGGTGGTTATGGGGGCGTGCCGTTGTATCTGGCCTGAGATGACATACATGAACAGAATCAGCCACCAAAAGGCCGGGACAAAGAGCCAGGCGCCTTCGAGGAGCAGGAACGATGCTGTTGTTACCAATGCGAAAAGTATCACGAGCAGTGAAAGCGGAGGGATTGCAAGTTCCGCTAAAGCGAAGAGGTATCGGAAATCGCGTGAACGGGCAAAAAGAGAAAACAACGGCCCGGTCATGTTTTTTACCAGGAAGAAACGGCCTCCTTCCCATCTGCTTCGCTGGCTTGAGGCGTGTTTGCCCGAGGTGACCATCTCGCTGCGTATTACAGCATCCGGATTGTAATGGACATCGATACCGTCCTGTAAAAGGCGCAAGCTGAACTCCATATCTTCTACAATGGAGTGGCAGGGCCAGCCGTAGTGTTCGAGAACACTTGTCCGGAACGCCATGCCGTTTCCTTTCAGGACGGCTGTTCCTGAAAGCACGACCGAGCCGGCCATGCGCAAATGGTTGAAGACATTGAACGCGGCATCGATGAGACCTGGTCGCCAGCCTGCGCCCGGATTGCTGACCCCGTTGTATGCCTGCAGAACGCTGGTCTCCGGCAGGCTGAGCGAGGCGCTTATCTCGCGCAGATAGTTTCTGTCCGGAGTGACATCGGCATCGATAATGGTGATGACGTCCGTGTTATGGTAGAGGTTGCGGTGATGGTGGAGGAACCAGTCCAGCGCCTGACCTTTTCCCCTGTTTGACGTATCATGGCGTTCAGCGACCGTTGCGCCTGCATTGCGGGCATGCTCTGCTGTCAGATCGGTACAGTTATCGGCTATAACGTAGATTTCGAAACGGTTTGCGGGATAGTCGCTTTCCTGAACGCTTCGAATGGTGCGTACAATTCCCTCTTCTTCATTATGGGCGGGGATGAGTACCCCGATATTGAGGAAACGGTTCTGCTCAGGATTCTCCTTTCGGAAAAGAAACGCTGCAATGGTTGTTACAAGCAGATAGCCAGCAGGGAGGCTGAGCAGGATAATCAGGATTTGAAGTATTGTATCGACAACGCTCATGTTCTCTGGTTTTCTTCCTGGAAAAGTTTGACCATACCGGTATTGTTGGAATGCTGATTATACTGCTCGAGCACTTTCTGCCTGCCCGCTTCGGCAAGCTTCCGTCTCAGCGGAGGGTTTTCGAGCAGTTTTTCGATCTCTTCTGCAAGGTTGTGTGAGTCACCGGGGACGGCCAGCAGACCGTCTTTTTCGTGATCTATTAGTTCAGGGATTCCCGTTATGCGTGTTGCTATAACGGGAATCTCCTTTGCCATGGCTTCCATCAGCACGACGGGTACCCCTTCGGCAAAGCTTGCCAGGATGAAAATATCTGCTTTGTCATAATAGGTTCTTACCTTGTCCTGACCGAGAGCTCCGGTGAAGGTAACCGTTCCGTCGAGTCCGCTCTCTGCCGTACTGTTTTCGAGAGAGGTTCTGTCGGGGCCGTCACCAACCATGGTCAGGTGAAAGGTGTACCCCTTCGCTTTCAGTCGGGCACATGCTTCGAGCAGAATATGCTGTCCTTTTGCCGGTACCAGTCTGCCTACGCAAAGCAGTTGCGTTGTTTTGTTGCTTGGTTCCGGCCTTGGCGAATAAAGTGCCGGATCGACTCCACAGCGGACAATGTGGTACCGGTTCCATTCCGACGGGTCGCTGATACGCATGACCTGGCTTCGGCAGTAGTGGCTTATGCAGCGGATAAATGAGGCATCCCTGATTTTTTCGGGAAGCATGGCCGAATCGACTGTATAGAAGATATCCGGGCCATGTATCGAAAGGCTGTAGGAAACGCCTCCATAGTGCTTCATGAGCCTCGCGACAAGAGCTGTGGGGTTTGCGAAATGCTCGTGAATGTGCGTGATGTTGTTGTGGTGTGCCCATTCGAGAAGGATGCCGGCTTCGGCGAGGTATGCAAGCGCCTTGATCGGACTTTTGGGACCTGTGGTGAAAAGTTTGAGTGCGGAAGCCGTCATTCTGAGGTATCCCGGGAAATTTTTTTTCAGGCAGTGCAGATGGGCTTTGAGTATGGCGAGCGGTGAGCGGGAGAGAACCATCAGGGTTTTGTCGGCTTCACGCTGTTCGTCGGGTGTCATGACATCGAGATCCGAGGGTTTTCGGATCGAAGCTGTGTGAACGCTTATTCCGGCTTTGCGAATCGATTCAATTTCCCGATAGATAAAAGTATGGGAAATAGCGGGGTATTCGCTGCAGAGGTATCCTATCGGTGTCTGGTTCATGATGTAGGGTTTGAGAGTCTTGTCTGAAGCTTGTTCCGCCTGTTTTTCAGCGGTTTGTTGAACGCACGTCCTGTATAAAACCGAACGATGCCGAAGAATTGCGGGAGCGCAACCAGCGAGCAGTGCCAGGCATATTTTTTTGCATCATTGCGGTTAAGTCGGTTTTCCTTCATGAACTTGTCGACTTTGAATAGTCGGGGGCCGAGGAGAAGAACCGTTCCCCCCGCCAGGCAAAATGCAGCTACCGTGATACCGGCGATATTCGGTTGAACGGCAGGTATGGCAATGCCGGCCAGTATGCCGGCCAGAAAACCGCCGCCTTTGATGATTATCCTCCGTTGTTCCGTTTTCCAGAAGCTGCTTCCGGTTGCTCCGATTCTGCTCTGTACCGCAGCAAAACCATATCCTGAACGATATGATCGGCGCAGGTACTGTGCTGTTTTCAGCATGGCCAGGTCATGGTGGGTCATGAGGGCGTCGAGCATGAGAAATTTCCACCCGGCTTCGTGTATCCGCCAGCTCAGTTCGGGGTCTTCTCCCCCGACAAGTTCTTCATCGTATCCCCCTGATGACTCAAGGGCATCGCGACGGATCATCACATCACCGCCGAAACTGTCGCACTCACCGGGAAGGACGTTCCACTCGAGATCACCTACCCAGTTGAAAAAAGATCGTTCGGGGTGCATTTCCCGCCGGTAGCCTCTGACTGCGCCAACCTCCCGGTCGTCATTCATGGCTTCAACACCCGTGGCGAGCCACTCCGGGTCGAGAATGGTGTCCGAATCAAGGAACTGTACGAAGGGTGCCGACCCGGCTTTCCACCCGGCGTTTCTGCCTATGCCGGGGGTGGGAAATTCCAGGTTGAGCTCGATTACCGTTACTTCCGTGAACGTTCGGGCGATCTCGATACTGCGGTCGGTCGACCCTCCATCGGCATAGAAAATATGCAGCAGTGCTCGTGGATAGTCACTCGAAAGGATCGAATTAATACAGCGTTCAAGGGTTTTTTCGCTGTTGATCCCGATGATCACGCAATCGATAGAGGGACATTCCTCTTTGGCGGTATGATGATTGTTGTGTTCCTGGTTCATTTGTCGGGATAGTTACCCCCTCATGAAGAGGTTATTGTTTGGATGCTTCATGATTTTTTTCCATTTCATAATGATTGTTCAGGCGTACAACGAATCCTGCGGCAATGCCGAGGATGACTCCTGCATTGTTTGCCAGGGCGTTCAAGGCATGGAACGGTTCTCCAGTTACAACTACGTTTATGGTTTCGAAAAGGTAGCCGAGGGGTGTTATGGCGATGGACGCGAGAAAGGCGGTTTTTCTGTTCGCAAGCAGTACCATGGGTACAAATGAGAGAACGCTGTAAAGAATGATATGGGCCAGGGTGTCCAGGCCGTAGAAATTCGCTATGATTGCATTGAACGGTATGAGGCTTCCCGCAAGGATAAGAAACAGGCTTACCAACCAGTATCCTATCATCTTGTTGCCGTTGTCAATCTCGGGTTTGAGCATCGGGCTGTTCTGCTTCATGATATGCAAGTGGGGTGTGGCCATGTTCGATCAGTTGATAAACCTTGATGGTGATATTTCCGGTTCGGTGATGAATCGGGTTGTGGAATGACTCGGAACGGATTGGCGGATCGTAACGGATGATTCAACTTCGGGTATCGATGCTGGAATTCCTGCGTGCATTCGTAGCATCACACCGATGATACCGCCGCTGAAAAGCATATATATCGGGTTGATCATCGAATTGAGCAGGTTGTCGATCATGTAGATTGCCAGAAAAACAGCCATGACTGCAGGCGCCGCCCATTGCTGTTCGTTCCATCGGTTGGGTTTGACCCGTAACAGAAAAAGTATCACCGGTAACTGTACCGCGATGATCAGGGCGATGAGCCCGTATATGCCGTTCTGGCCGAGGGTGATGATCCACAGGCCGTCCGCGATACTGATATCCTTGCCTTTGTCGTCGTAAACGCGGGAGCGTCCGAAGCCTCCCCATCCGAAAAAGGTTCCCTGGAGTGCTTTGTCGATGAGGATCGTTTCGTTATCGAGGCGGAACTGTAGTGACTGGGCACGTTCTTCACTGATTTTTTCTGCTACGAATTGTGAAAGGTTTCTGCCATCCCATGTGCCGGTCGTTCTCGTAATGATATAGAGGTGAGGTGTCACGAGAAGAATCAGAATCAAAATTCGCAGCTTCATTTTATTTGTCAGAAAGATGACTATGAGACCGAGAAAGAGCAGAGAAACCGCTCCGAAGGATTTCATCATCATGGTTGTGAAAACAAGCAGCAGCAACAGATAGACCGTGGGGACGAAAAGGATTTTTTTCGGCAGGCTGCCGGATACATAAAGCCAGACTCCGAGAAAGACGGCAATGACCATCCACATCGAGGTCATGAGCCCGTGATCCATGAACACCATCGGTCTGAAACCGCCGCCAGCTCGTATTGTCTGCAGGAAACTGTGCTGGTGGAAGCCGTATGTCATGCGGTGGAGCTGGGGGCTCATGATCATTTCGAACCAGCAGAACGGTATGTAGACGATACCCCCGATGACGATGGCCAGGGCGAGGATTTTAAGCCCTTCGGTATCACTGAAGTAGATTCTTGCGATATAGTAGGGGAGGCCCCAGGTGATGCTTTGATACATGGTTTGGGATAAGCCGTCATAGGGGCCGAGTCCGTTGGCGACCGACGAGAAAAAGGGAGCGGTGCACCACAGGAGAATAGGGATGTCAACGGCGCTGAACCGGAATTCACTGAACCGTTCTTTGTCGAAAAGCCAGGCCCCGGCCAGAATGCCGACACAGGTCGCGGTTGTTTTGGTGTAGTCGGGCAGCGCCGGTAGGTTGTATGCTGCGACCGGAAGAAACATCCAGCCGGCTACAAATGCCGCAGCTGCCGCTATTTTCGCCTCGAGACGTGAAAAAAGTATCATGACGAAAGGGATCCAGCCGAACATTACGATCGGGACCATGATATTTCCTGGTGCATTACCCATAAGGCAGGCTCCCTATAACTTTTTTAAGTGCGGCTCCCCAGGAACGGTCTGGATCGTAGAACTGCTCCTGTACGGCTTTGCAGCCCTGCTGTTTTTCCCGGTAAAGGTCTTTTGAAGAAGAAAGTTTCTTGACAGCTTCGAAATATGACGACGGGTCGTCGGGAACAGCTTCCACGACAGCTTCTTTCACGTAATCGAGTGCAGGGCAGACTGACGAGGTGATAACCGGTCTTCCGGCAAGGATGGCTTCGGCAACGACTTTGTTGAACCCCTCCTCGAATGAGGTTCGGGTTGGAACGATGAAGGCATGACTCCGGTTGATGTGCTCCAGCATTTCCTGTTGATGGCAGTAACCGTGCAGATGAAAAAGCTGTTCGACTCCTTTGCTCCTGGCAGTCATTCTGAGCGAGTCTTCCTCCGAACCGTCGCCGCAAAGGTGCAAGGTGACGTCGTCTATTCCTGCACGATCCAGCATCAGAGCGATCTCGAGAAGGTCGTAGACTCCTTTTTCGATTTCCATCCGTCCGGCATAGAGCAGGTTGAATGGTCGCTGCTCTGTAGGCGGTTGTATGGTTGTGAACAGTTTGCGCCGGTAAAAGGGGATGAAAGGGTAGATGGGCACGGTGTTCCCTCTGGTCATATCGAGCAACTGGCGCCGGATATCGTTTGAAAGGCAGAGTATGGCCTGCGCCCTGTTGGCGAAAAGGCGGCGGCTGAGAAGCGAGGTGAGCCTCGCTCTGGCCGTTTTGTCGCGGCTTCTGGGCCAGAGGGTGCAGTGCAGGGAAACTGCGAGACGCATTGTTTTCGGAGCAAACCAGACAAGAGAGAAAAGGTGCCCTGTAGAGTCAGCCATGACAAGGAGGTCGGCATCGACAGCCAAGGCCCGCTTTATGATTTTTCGAACATAGCGTATCTGTTGGGTATGGAATGCAATACCGTTACTTGCCGGTCCTTTCGGGAGGTTCTCGACGATGAACTGCGCTGTCGTGATACGGTCTGTGCGCGGGCATGACGATACCGCAACCCCTTTTGCCCCAAGCGTTCGGCAAAGGTCGAAAAACTGGCTGCTATAGGTGACGGCTACCTGGTGTGGATCGTCTCTGCCTTCCTGCCAGCAGGAAAAAGTCGTGACGATGTCCCCCGGCCCGGCAGCGTAAAAGATGCAGAGTTGTTTGCCTTGCTTTTTTCTGTTCTGCATGTTCATCCGCTGTGTTTTTTCGTTGATCTTTTCGGCATGTTCCCCCTTCTTTATGGTTGTGTTGTTTCCTTTTATTTTGCCGTTTCATCTACTTTTTTTACCTGTGCGGGTATGCCGACTGCCGTCGCATGGTTCGGGATGTCGTCAATAACAACAGCGTTGGCTCCGATACGAGCATGGTTGCCGATGTGAACACCGCCGAGGATTTTGGCTCCGGCTCCTATATCGACATGTCCTTCGATCACAGGTAAGCCTTGCTTTGGTCCTTCACCGATGGTTACCTGTTGAAAAATCAGACAGTTTGGTCCGATTGTCGCATCGGGATGAATGACGATGCCATTTGGATGGGGAATGAGAAGGCCTCCTCCTATACGAGTGTTGATAGGGATGTCCGCTCCGCAGACCGCGCTCCAGAACCTGTGGCTCAGGACAGCGAAAGGTTTCATGGTCCGGGATGTGATGCCTTGTTTCTCGAGTCGCTGGTAAAGTCGAATCGCCGAGAGCATTTTTTTTCCGGGTTCATAACGTCCGGGAATGATTTTTTCCCTGTCCCAATCGGCTTCTGTTGCTGATATCATAGTGCTTCTTTTGTTTTCCAGATCCCGATGCAGTGCTCTTCGAGAAGCCTGGCTCGTTGTTCGGCAACCTGTTTCCAGGTGAACTGTTTCGATCTTTGCTGTGCGAGATTTCCGATCTCTTTTCTCCTATCGGGGTTTTCCGCCATGAGTGTCATTGCCTGGGCCCATGCGTCGATGTCCATATCCGGCAGGATTGTGCCGTTCTTGGTGTTTTCAACAATTGCGCCTCCACCCATGGCGGTGACAAGCGGAGGGATGCCATGTGCCATGGCTTCATAAGTGACCATCGGTCCGCCTTCCTCGAGGCTTGGAAAAACAAATACATCGGTTTTTCTGTAGAGCTGGCCGATATCCCTGGTATAGTTCACGTGACGTACGTTTTTGATGCTTTCGAGCGAAGGGTAGTGCTCCTGTATTTCATGGGCTATCGAGCCACACAGCAGGAGTTCTGCGTTGAGGTCTGCCCGTTTCCACGCTTCGAGAAGCAGTGGTATTCCCTTGCGAAGACAGATGGTACCGGCAAAAAGAAAGACCGGGCGCAGAGAATTCGATGGTTCTTTTTCCCTGGACGGGAACCGTTCAGGAGACCATCCATAGCTGGTGGAAAGCAGTTTGCTTTCATCGACGTTGTTCTCGAGCATGGAGTTACGGACCATCGGGCTAGGGCAGAACACGGCGTCTGCAATGTCGAGTTTGCGGTTCTCTTCTTCTATGGCCTCGCTGGTGATTGCCGCCGTTACAGGGATGTTCCAGTGCTCGGAAGCCTGTTGGAGAATGCGTTGTGCGCTGTGCCTGTGGCAATTGATGCGTTCGATGATGATGGTTGCGCCACGTCTTTCGAATTCCTCGAATATTTCCAGAGAAAGACCAGCCCACAGATAAACGTAAGGGGACTGTTTCTCTGTTTTCAGAAAAAAACGCTCGGCAATCCGCCGTGGGATTGCGGGATAGCCCAGCCGGTAGATAACTTTTTTGGCAAGACCGCTCATGGCAGGTTTGAGCCAGGAGTAGCCGAGCGCCGGGTCGGTACTGGGAACGGTAAGGCTGACATCTCTGCCGCTGTTGTGCCAGTGCCGGCAGAGTGAAAGAGGTACGTGACTGTTACCGAGGTTCGAGGCATGGTAACCGAACAATACGGGCAGGTGGCTCATTTTTTTCTCCCCCATTTTATTTTCGCCTGTATTTTTTGCAGTAGTGTTTTTGCCATTTCCTGTGCTTTTTGCAAGAGCTTTCTTGCTCTTTCCTTTGTTTTTTGCAGCAGTTCTGTTGTTGATGGTAGTTCCCTGAGAAGGGTTTCCAGCTTTTCAGTATTTACCCGGTTGAGAAATTCAGGGCGTTTTTCAAGCAGTTTGTCGATACTGAACGACCGCTTGTAGCCTCCCCAGTTCAGTACGGGAGCGATTACAGGAGCATTGAGGTATACCAAAAGTTCAGCGGCGGTTCTCAGATCCCGGAAAAGCGTGCTGTCACCGAGCGCGATCAAGGTGGTTATGTCGGTGTGAGTCACGAGGTTTTCTGTCAGGTCACTTTCCATGAGGGGGGCTGAATCGATACAGATGATATCGTATTCTTTGCGGATCTCTTTAAGGACATTTGCCAGTTTTTGTTGTGGAATGCTTCCCCCTGTTGCGTTTCCTGTCGGCATGATATCCATGTTGTTTTCCATTCGTGTGCGTATTGTTGTTTTCCATGGTATCGATGAAGAGAGTATGTCAAGAAGTCCGGGTGCATCGGCAGGTATTTCAGGTACAAGTTCCGTCGACCGGTTCGAGGTATCCGCATCGATGAAAAGAACTTTCGGCACAAGGGTGCCAAGGGCACGTGTTGTGTTGAACGCGATCGAGCTGCTCCCGACGCCTTTTTCGATACCGGTAAACAGAATGATTCCGGCTCCATGTTTTTCTTGTTCGTGTTTCAGTCGTACAGCAAGACTGCGCAGGGCTCCTGCTGTAACAGGATTTGACTCGATCTCCTGGGAGAGCAGTGCTTTTCCGGCATCCGGAATGACAGCAGCCGGCGGATGGCCCAGACCGTGCTGGATTTCTTCAGGGCGTCGTATGCGATTGTCAAAAAAGTCATATGCCAGAAACAGGCCGCCGGTGCTGCCAAATGAGAGAACGAAAAAGATCAGCATGAGCTTTTTGACGTTTGAATCGGCTGCGCTATCGGGTTCACGTGCCTGTGACTCGATAGAGATGCGCAAGGGAGCTTTGCCTTCGACCTCGAGTTCATGTATTCTTGTATCGATACGGTTGAGCAGTGCACGTTTATGCTCGAGCCGGGAGTCCAGAGCTTGGCCGAGATGCATCCCAACCGAGATACGGACGCCTTCTTCCTGGTTTTGTTTTAGCTTTTCGAGTACTTCGGTTTCAGCGTTCGATGCTTTTTCAAAACGATTTTCCGCGAGTATCAGATCTTTTTGAAGATCATAGTCTCTCTTGCCGTAAAGAATTGTTCGAGCATTGTCGCGGATTTCATCTTCAAGTTTTTTTTCATAACTCTGCATTCCTTCCATACGTTGTTCGACGTAAATGCGGTCGGGGTTGTTTTTAGTCAATCCATCGGTTGAACTTCTCATCTGCTGGAGTTGCTGATAGGTCCAGGAGCTGGTGAAATCGAGGGACTGATCTTTTATGACAAGCTCTTCGACCATGGGATCGAGAGAAAGCGACTCGAGCAGTTCGTTTGCTTTCAGGGTTGTGTTGAAATTGTTTTCGGCAATAACCCGTTCTTCGAACGTGCGGACATAGAGCTTTTGCAGTTCCTCGGTTTTTTTGCTTGCAAGGTTGTAATCTTCTGAAAAGGAAGCGGTATAGATATCGCCGGTAAGCTGGCTTAGCTGTTCCTCGATGTTGGTTATTTCTGCTGTCAGTCCTTGCTGTTTGTTGCGAAGAAACGTCAGGCGTTCGTTATCCTGCATTTCCGTGTTGGTGCGGACTTTTTCAAGAAAGACCTCCATGAATGTATTCAAGAGGGTGGCAAGGCCTTTCCTTTTAGGGCTTGAGACAGAGACCTGAATCAGATGGGTCCCGCTCATGGGTGTGACTTTGATGATCAAGCCAAGAATGTGTGCGCATTTGTCGGCGGGAAGCGCTGGTGGCAGTACGGCCGCTTTTTCTTCGGGTGTGAGCTTTTCGACGGTTCTTTTCAGAACTTCGAACTGCATCATTCTTTTGGCCTGTGTCCTGGCATAGTCCTGGTAGTAGTTGATGATGGACGGGTCTTCACTTTTGGTTATGAGTGACGGAATCACGGGATCGATGCGTATGAGTGCTTTCGCTTCATAATTGGGCTTGCTGATCAACAGGACGACCGGGACAGAGAGGGTGAAGAGAAACGAACCGATGATCAGAACAAACAAACCGTATCTTTTCAAAAACCCTATTGTATCGAAGGCTTTCGATGGTTTGCCGTGAGGCAGTGGATTTGTCGTTGTCTGAAAGTCCGCCATTATGGTTTTCTTTTACTTGCGGAAAAAACCGGTAAAAGATCGGCGGCTCTTTGTTTTTCATCCGCATTCAGTACGGTATACCAGAGGATTGTCAAGGTGACGGCAATGTAAAGTATTGCATAACCCAGAGCGATCAGAATGGTTTCTATTCTGCTGCCGGAAGGTACCGCCAAGGTTGCAATGTAAATGCCGGCGGCGGGAATGAGAGGAACAAGCGCCGGAATGATAGTGTGTCCCGTAAGCTCTTTCAGGGAAATCTGGAATGTGTAATTGCTTCGCCAGAAAAAAAATATGGCGCTGGCGGACGATGATGCAGCCAGGGCGGCTGCAGCTCCAGCAAGACCGTAGGATGCTGTGGCTGAAGGGAGCCACAGCAGAACAAGCACCAGTTGTGTCAGCAGGTATTCGAACTCTCTGCCGTTTCGGTCGATACCGCGGAATATAAGGTTGCCCGGCCCGGTGGAGAGCTGCATGGTATAAGCCAGGGAGATGAAAATCATGAGGAGTATGGCCTCATTGTAGCCGGGGCCTACCCATGCGTTGATCAGCGGGGTTGCAGCGGCGATCAGGAAAGCGAAAGTGGTTATGCTTACAAGGTTTGTATAGCGGAGTCCGTTGAGGTAGAGCATTCTCAGTTCACCTTTGCTGAGCCGTTCGCCATGTCGGTGTTTTTTTCTGAGCGGTATGAAAAGGATGATCGATACAATGACAAGGAGCGGTGCTAACGATTCAGCAGGAATCGGGAGCATCCGATTCACCGAAGGCAGGAAAAGGGTTGGTACGGCTCCTGCGGTAAATATGAAAAAGGTGATGTGCAGATAGTTGCGGGACCGTTTTGCCGGTGAATCGTGAGACTCTTTTTCCCATGATGCATCGAGATGAGCTGCTGTCGGCAAAAAGGGGCCGAAAGCCGATTCGGATATTTTTTTTGCGGTAAACGGAAGCTTTCGTCCGATTTCAAACATCCCGACTGCTGCAAGGCCAGATATGGCGGTGACAAAAATCCTGTCGAGAGCGGTCAAAAAAATACCCGCAGCGCCAAGTGCCTGTACTTTTCCGCCGAACACGAAAAAAAGCCGGAAATGCTCATGGTTTATGAGACGGGGAGATAGACGGATACCGGGAAGAAGGCGGCGGGTGACCTGCCAACAGCTCCAGGTTTCAAGAATAACTCGTAGCGTGTAGGCATAGAGCAGTCCCATAATGCCGGTTCCGAGAAGAAGAAATGCGATGATTGCGGCAACTTCAGCAAGACCGGCAAACGTGGTGATGGTTTTCTCTTTTGCGATTTCATGCAGTCCATTGATGATGAAGCGGAACCCGCCAAGTGTCAGCTCAAGGCTGAAAACCGCAGCCGTTCCGAGAAAGATGGACGTCGCTATCGGTTGCTGTGCCTTGTCTATCTGAAAGATATCGTGAATCAGCGGCATGAACAGATACAGCAGCAGAATGAAAAGCAGGCTGAATACAAGCATACAGGCGATACCGGTTGAAAGGAGCCTGCCGATCTCGCTTTGACGGCCTTCGGCGAGATAGCGAGCTGTATAGCGGATATACGTGCTGTTGATTCCGAACCCTCCCATCGAGGCGTAGGAGAGAATAATGAAGCAGAGCGACCATAGGCCGAATTCAGCAAGGGTGAGATAGTTCAGAATAAAAGGGGTCAAAATCAGTCTGCTGACAAGATAGATTCCAGTTGCTATCATGCCCGATAGCGCGTTGCCTGCCATTTTTTGCTGTATGGAACTATTCAGATCCATGGTATTGGCATTAGTCGCTACTGGTGTTTACAAATCCTTCCTGTCCCCACAATTCTCTGCGTATTTCCTGCATGATGCCGAATGCTTCAGCATTGTCGGTTATGAGGTTGAGGACCCGTAGGGGAGGTATCAGTTTTTCGATCGTATAATTGAATTTTGTCATACCGTCGGGGCTGACAAAGACGATGTCGTTTGGCTTGAGGGCGAAGTTCTGGCTGAAATCGCCATGTTCCAGGAGGTTTTTAAGGTTCACTTTTATGACATCACCTTTCATGTTCTGCTGTCTGATGATGAAGACTTTTTCGGTATTGGCATGATTGCTGATTCCACCGGCAAGCATGATCGCCTTGAAAACATTCATGGTACGTTTGAGCTGAATGGCTCCAGGGGTAATGACTTCACCCATGACATAAACCAGCTCGTCTTCGGCTTCCGGAATGAAGATGATGTCGTTGTTTTTTATGCGGGCATTCAGGGCCATATTGCCGTTCTGGAGAAGTTCCTGAAGGTCTATCCAGATAACCGTGTCTTTTCCCCTGATGATGGCGCATTTCGTCAGAAAGGTCTCCTTGCCGTGGTAAGGCAGGCCGCCGGCAAGTGCGAGCGCCTCGAGAAGTGTTCCCCTGCCAGGGAAATTCACGACGCCCGGTTTAGAGACCCGACCCAGTACAAATGCCTTGTTGTTCTTGTGCTTCTCCACTCTGAGCGTCACTTCCGGTCTTGTGTAGAGGTTTTCGAGCTTTGACGTGATTATCTGTTTTATTTCCTGTGGCGTACGGTTGAGAACGTTGATACTGCCGATTCTCGGAACAGCTATGAGCCCGTCGGGTGAGACGACGATATTTTTCTGGGACAAGTCGGGCCTTTTCCACACCTGTATGTTGATTTGATCGCCCGGGCCGAGACGGTACTGGAATTTTTTTTCAGGAGAGAGTTGAGCTATTTTTTCAGCGGATGCGAATTCCTGTGTTTTTTTTGGTAGTTCTACATTGAAATCCGATTCAGGGGGAGGAACGAGCGCTGTTTCTTCGGGTGAAATGGTCGTACAGGATATCAGAAAGAAAAACAGAAGTGCCAGTAAGGTGCCGGAACCATGCATATCGCTATGGTTTCGAGCCATGGCCGCATCTGGAATTCTTTTCCTGAAAGCGCTATGATGTAAAGTTTTGTTCTGCAGCATGCTTTTGCAATGAACATGTTTTCAGGCCCTTTGAACAGCTCCTCTTTCAGCGTGTGCTTTGTGCCCTGATTGCTGGGCTGGTAAAAATGTTCGACGGGATTAGGGCGATCAATCGAGGTGCCTTACAGATGTACCTCAAGAACTGTGCCTAATGTTTTTTTTGCCTAAGTGTTTGAAAAGTAACAGGATATAGGCTTCCTTTGTGAAATGCGCGCTGTCATTTAGCGAGAAATGATTTTTTGTTCTCTCATGTTGAGAGAGGTTTCGAAAGGGTTTGTTTTTTTGCAATGACTTTTGCCGGAATGCCAACCGCTATCGAATTGTCAGGGATTGATGAGATAACGACGGCGTTGGCCCCGATATCGACATTGTTGCCGATCGTGATGTTGCCGAGCAGTTTTGCGCCAGCTCCGATATTGACATTGTTTCCTATCTGCGGAGCGGCTTTTTCTTCGATATTTTTGAGACCGACGGTCACACCGTTTCGGACGATGCAATTGTCTCCGAAACGGGCATATCCGCTGATAATGATGTCGCCGAAATGGTCTATACGAAAATTCTTGCCTACCGGAACTTCACAGGGAAGCTCTATGCCGGTAAGGATCTGCACAATTTTGTAGAGCAGTTTGTAAAAAAAGGAAAACGGCATTCGGATGAACCTGTTTGAGATGGAGTAGCGCCATTGGCCGAAACGGTAGACAATCATGACCCAGAAGCCTTGACTGCCCCATTTTCCCTCGTAGGTTTTAAGGTCGGAACGTATGTTGCTGAAAAGAGCCATTTGCTTTTACCATGGTGTGGGTGGTGAGAGACGACCGAATCGGGTATCCTGAAGCGATCCGGTGATCTGGTGTATCACCGCCGCAGCCGCTGCCCGTTTCTTTTCAGCATTATCGCCAGGCAAGAGAAGATTTTTCGTGTAGCGGATAGCGTGCCAGAGCAGCTCGACGCCTGAGCTGGCCAGTACTGCACCGAGCCCCCGATTTTTTCTGTAATACAACCATTCGCTACGCATTCTGAACGTGAGAATCTGAGACGCTGCGGAATCAAATGTCATATCTTTTCTTGTCTTGCTGCTGGCTCCCCCGATGTGGAGGACTTCGGCGTCAGGAATAAAACAGACTTTCCAGCCTTCTTTTTTAGCTCTCAGGCAGAGGTCGGTTTCTTCGTAGTAGATATAAAAGCGCTCGTCGAATGCTCCGATTGCATCGAGCATGCTTTTACGTATGATCGTGAAGGTTCCTGGTACCCAGTCGACTTCGAGAGGCCGATCATGAGCGAAGCCTCCGAATTCATGCCGGTTGAAAAATGGTGATTTCGGGAACCGCGCGCTTAAACCCGAAAGCGTGAGGAATTTTGAGAGTGGTGAGGGGAATCGGCGTGCCGATGGTTCGAGGTTTCCTTCAGGGGAGATGATTTTACCCCCGCATATGCCGCATTGCGGCTTGCCGTCCATGAAGGCAATGGCGTTTTCAAGGGATGACGGGCCGATATACGCATCTGGGTTGAGGAGGATAATATAATTTCCCTGAGCGATATCGAATGCCTGGTTATTCGCGGCTGCAAATCCCAGGTTGCTCGAGTTTGCGATGAGAGAGACGTTTTTGAACCGTTCCCGGACCATGGCCGCTGAACCGTCATGGGAGTCGTTATCGACGACGATGACTTCCATGGCAATTCTTTTACTGTTTTTAAACAGGGCTTCAAGACACTCTGTCAGGATATCCCTTGTGTTGTAGCTGACAATGACGACTGTGACCATGAGTTCAGGGGGGATTAGAGTATTTCCGGTTGTTTTGACATCGTGATGGTATTGGTGTTGTTTTCCCGACGGCAGGAGACGGTATCCATGAGCGAACGTATAAGCAGCAGCCCGTAGCCGCCTTCAGGATAGTTTTCGATATCCGGAACAGGAGACTCGATGGTAAATGCGGGGTTGCTGTCGGTGACGGAGACGGTGAGCTGTTTTTCTTCGAACCGAAAGGAGATCGTGACCGGCTGCGGGTGTGACGAAGGCAAAGCGTAACGGGCGGCATTGGTAAACGCCTCGCTGACCGACAGTTCGAATGCGTGCCGGAAATCATCGGTTCCTTTGGAGACCTTCATGGACGAGAGAAACAGTTCCGCTGTTTTCGAGGCTGTGAGTGAGGCAAGTCGGGTGAAGCGGATGCTTCCCGGCAGACTGAGGGTTATGGTACTGTCGTTCATTGACTTGCTGTTTTCGTTCTGCAGTGCTCAGCAGCCGACCGGGCATCGTCGTATACGTCGAAAAGCTGGTAAGCGTGGGTTATTTCAAAAACTTTCCGGACGTTATCGTTCATGCTGGTCAGTACCATGTCTGCTTTTTTTTCCCTTTTTTTCCGGGCAATTCCTACCAATGCCCCAAGGCCGCTGCTGTCGAGAAAATCAACATGAGAAAGATCGAGTACAACGGTCACCGAGTTTTCCGATAACGCCTTGTTCTCGTTCAGCAGTGAGACTGTCGATGCATCGAGTGTTCCTTCCGGCGCAACGATAGTGATGTTGTTGAGCTTTGTTTCTTTGATAATCATGCTGTCGTGTTGTCATGGAATCTGTTAATGAGGGATTTCATTGTCAATCCTATATCCTGTAAAGGGTTGCTGTGTATTGCGTAGAAACGCTCCACAATTGCGGCATCGTTTCCACTGATCGGCCAGTTTTCCGCTTCGGCGTAACTGAACACTGCAGGCCGGTAACCGGGGGTGACGGCAGGGCCGGAAGAGCCGGAAGAGTTTTTCTCCTCTACCGCCATCGGAGCGTTGCCGATAAGAGAGAGTCTTCCGCTGATCACCCTGAAAAGCGTTGAGAATCGGTCGAGAGATAGGGCAAAGGCAAGGGCACTGAGCGGGCCACTTCGTTCGATGCTGACGTTTGGCAGGGAGACGGTGGCCTTGCAGGTATGGTCGTAGCAGGTTTTTCTGCTGCTTCTCCATTTGCCTTGTATGGCGAGTATCGGCGTGATCAGGATGAATGGGACAAACAGCAGAAGAATCAGTACGATTGCAGTAAGATCATGTACGATGGTTCTGAAAAAGTTGCCGATACCACGTGCCGTGTCTTTTATGCCTGTCAGTAAATGTGGGTCTTCCATTGCTATCGATACAGCTCCTGGCGGAGAGATCAGGGTGTTGCGGATGGCTATTTTGTGTTCAACATCGAGTTCCTCGCCAATGTAGGTGTTGTCGAGAACGATGCTTTCCGTTGCCCTGCTTTTTCTGTCTATAATGACATTGCTGCCGATGACGGTGCCCGGGCCGATGACCGATCCTGCAAGTATCTGAACATTGTTGCCTATACTGACGGGTTTGATGATTTCCGCGCTTTTGCTGATCGTGACGTTTCTGCCGATATAACTGTCAGTTTCACTTCCATAACCCGGAAGAACATAATGGGATGATTCATGCCGGAGAATATGCATGGAAAGGTCATAGTAGCTTTCAACGGAGTCGATAGGATTGAGTGATACCGGGGCTTCATCGTTGTTTGCCGTGTTTGATTCGGAAACCGTGATGAGGCGCATACTGCCGGCTGCACAAGAGACAACGGTTCCGTCCGGCATAGCGTTGAAAAGAGCGCTATAGTCGTTCTTCTTGTCGTAACCGATGAACACGAAGCCGTCAATGACCATGATCCTCGAGTCGTTACAGAATCTCCGGTTCTTTTCAAAGATAGTCTGAAGGTCATCCGACTCTTTTATATGTGCGTAACTCATCTGAACTCCCCAACGACTGCCGTTTTCGCAGTATTGCTCGACTTCCTGCAGTGACCCGTCGCTCAGCAAGCGTATATCGCGACTGCCCGCGAGGACTGCAAAATCTATGAGAAATTCGACGAAGGGTTTATTGCAGATCGGCAGAAGCAGGGGCTTACGCCACTGCAGTGTGCTTGTGACCCATGCGTAGCTGTTTTCCCTGATAGTGAGCAACGTTTTCATAGGTTGTTTTTTTATTGCTGGTTTCCAGCGCTGAAAGAGTCGATCGCCTCATGGCTGTCGGCATAGATGGAAAAAAGCTGCTTTGCTTTCGTCAGTTCGAAAACCATCGATACTCTGGGGTCAAGGCATGCAAGCCTGAGATCTCCGTTTTTTTCGAGAGCTTTGCGCAGGCATCCGACAATGGCACCGAGTCCGCTGCTGTCGATGAAGCTGAGTGCGGAGCAGTCAAAAACAAAGTGATTGGTTTGTTGGAGCCATTTAGGAAATTTTTGCAGCAGGGAGCCGCTGTTCGTTGCATCGAGGCGTCCCTCTATCCGGGCGACACCTATGGTTTTGCCAGTTGATGTATCAAGATGCAGGCTCATTGAGAAGTCTCCGTTAGTATGCCCCTTTTCCGATAATGACGGCAGGGATGGTTTTTAAAAGAAGGATGAGATCATTGCCGATACCGGCACTCTGGATATACTGCAAATCAAGCCTTACCTGATCGGTAAAAGGAATGTCGCTTCTGCCACTGACCTGCCACAAGCAGGTTATGCCGGGGATGATATGCAGGCGCTTGCGCTGTTCAAGAGTATATTCAGCAACTTCGTTAGGCAGCGGTGGACGGGGACCTACCAGGCTCATATCTCCTTTGAGAACATTGACTAATTGGGGGAGTTCATCGATACTCAGCTTCCGGATGATTCTGCCTGTTCTGGTGATTCTGGGATCCTTTTTCATTTTGAAAATCACTCCGGCAGTAGACTCATTTTGTTTCGATAAACTTTCTTTGATCGCATCGGCATTGACCACCATTGAACGGAACTTGTAGAACCTGAAGTGTTTTCCGTTTTGTCCGACACGCGTTTGCACATAGAATATCGGACCGGGATTTTCGATCCAGATGGTCAGAGCTGTCAGGAGGAGCAGTGGAAACAGCAGAATGAGAGCAGTTATGGAAACCACAAGATCCAGTCCTCTTTTCAACAGATAGGAAAGCCTGATCGTGAATTCCCAGGCGGCGACTTTCAGCGTCCTTTTGTATTTCAGGCCGGGGTTGAGTGTTCCACTGATTTTCTGGATCAGTTCCTTGCGTACCGTAGGGTCGAGTTCCATTGCTTTCAGGGATTCATGCTTCTGGTAAAGAGTTTCCATTTCATGACGCGGTAGAGAAAAACAGGATTGCCGATGATGTATCTACGCCACATTCTGCCGGGTTCCTGCATGATTCGGTATACCCATTCCAAACCTATTTCACGCATCCACTCGGGTGCGCGGTTGATGTTGCCGGAGTAAAAGTCGAACAAACCGCCCACTCCAATAAGGATTTCCGGTTTGAGATGGCCGCGGTACCGAGCTATCCATTTTTCCTGCCGCGGTGCTCCGAAGGCCACCAGCAATATCGATGCTCCCGAATTGTTTATTGTTTCGATGATTGTATCGCTCTGTGTATCGTGGTCGAAGTATCCATTCGCTGTGCCGGCGATAGTGACATCGAATGCTTCTTTGATTTTTTCGGCTGCCGTCTTGGCTACTCCTGGTTTGCTGCCGAGCAGGAACAGCGATTTTTCATCTTCTGAAGCCATTGTACAGAGATAGGGGAGCATGTCTGTTCCATTGATGTTTTCCCTTAAAGGTGTCTGCAGGAGTTTTCCGGCGATACTGAGACCTATGCCGTCCGGGAAGATGTAGTCTCCTTTTTGAAGAGTCGAAAAATAGTCGGGATCGTCAACCATTTTGTTCAAGCAATCGGGATTGACGAAGAAAATGCTGCATTGTTTTTTCTGTTCGAGGTGTTTTCTCATGATCGAGACAGCCTCTTCCATCGTGATATTGTCGATGTCGAGTCCAAGCAGATGAAATACAGGTGAAGGTGCACGGTTTTGTTCTTGATAAAGCAGTGCGGGAAACGCGCGCAGAAAGAGTAAAAGATCATAAAACGGACGTTTCCTGAAGATATATTCCCACTCTATCGCCGCCTTTCCTTCATGTGCGATCTTGGTTGATCTGCGGATATCCCAGAGAGAGACGATGCCGGGTTTGATCATTTTGATATATGCGTCTTCAGCGTTTCCCGGGCCATCCTTTTCTTCTCTGATTGCCGTACCGACAAGTGCGAGGCGTCCTGTAAACAGTTCCAGAAAAAGGGGAAACCCTGAAAAGATGGTTGCTGTCGTATTGAAGCGTTGAATTGTTATGGGCTTGGCAGCTACACCGAAAACTTTGTGCCTGGAAAAGACAGGGGTGCCGGTAAAGAGCTTTCGTACAGCAAGCACGATAAGCATGGGCAAAAAAAGCAGGAAAGTGACAACAAGACCAACAGAGATTTCAATGAGCCGTACCACTGCTTCTGCCACCATTGCGCTCAACCCGAAAACGGTTCGCTTGAGTCGGCTTCTCAGCGTGGAAAAACGTCCCGATAAACGTTTTTCGAGAGACATGGCTGAATCTTTTCTCTGATCCATCGGTTTCTGGTTTCGGTCTGTCTGGGTTTGAGTGATGATCCTTTCTGCATATGCAAAAAAGCTTCTGTAGCTTCCGAGAAATATGAGGCCTGCTGAGCGGAGGTTTTTTTCCTTTTCGTGATCGATGTCGGCCGACAGGCAGATCATGTTTTGCGGGGCGAGTTTCCGCCTGACGCGGTGAAGCAGTCCTGCACTGAGTTTTACCGGAAAACTGTCGGTCATGATGGCAAGCCCGATGGCGTGCCGTTCAGGTGCCAGCTGCTCGAGCTCGTATTCGGTTTCGGTAAGGGTCACCTTGTTGTATCGGCTTTCGAGCAGCTGAAAGAGATCGGCGACCTTCTCTTTTTTTCCGAATATGACTGCCTTTGCTGTCCTTTCGGTTTTTGGTGGCTTTGTCCCGGGACATTCTGTTTTGGGTTCCATTCCGGCCAGATTGAGCATGGGGATGTTTCCTGGAGTTACTTTTGCAAGAAAGGGGCCAAAAGTGTCCGACGGTTTGAAAGCCCTGTCAATTCTATGTCGATGAATTTCCCGCTCTCGGGTTGTATCGGAATTTTTCTGTCAGGATGCGAGAATGTTTCGGGATTGTCTCTCAGGAAGAGAGGGTGGATCAGATGCTGTAAAGCTTTATGCGACGATAAAGGGTTGCCTCGCTGATGCCGAGAAGCCTCGCTGCAGCCCGTCTGTTGCCGGTCGTTTGATCGAGCGCTTTGCAAATTGCCTCTTTCTCGTGAAAAGCCATACTGGATGGCGGTATGATGGGGTGCTGCCGGTCACAGGTGTTTTCGGGCAAGCTGATCGAGAGGTCCTCCAGTGCGATGGAGTTTTCCGAAGAAAGTGCTACGGCATTTCTGATGACGTTTTCGAGTTCCCTGACATTGCCCGGCCATTCATAACGGCACAGGGCTGAAAGTGCTCTGCTGGAGATGGTTTTTTCCGGGTATCCTTCGCTGGCCATTTTTTTAAGAAAATGTCCGCAGAGTAAAGGAATGTCGGAGAGTCTTTCCCTCAGGGGAGGAGCGTAGATGGTAACGGTATTGAGGCGGTAGTAGAGGTCTTGACGGAACGTACCTTTGGTGACGGCTTCTGCAAGGTTTCGGTTTGTCGCGGCTATGATTCTGATGTCTACGGGATAAATCTTCGATGAGCCGACAGGTTTAACGGTTTTTTCCTGCAGGGTACGAAGCAGTTTTGTCTGCAGGGCAAGGGGGAGCTCCCCTATTTCGTCAAGAAAGAGCGTTCCGCCATCCGATGATCGGATGAGACCCAGGGTATTGCGGTCCGCACCGGTAAACGAACCTTTTGTATGTCCGAATAGCTCACTTTCTATAACGCTTTCGTTTATTGCCGCACATTCAACCGGCATGAACACCCTCTTTTTTCTATTGCTGTGATCGTGGATTGAGCGGGCGATTATCTCTTTGCCTGTCCCGGTTTCTCCCTGCAGGAGAATTGTGGAGGTTGTCGGTGCGATTTTACTGATGATGCCTTTGATTTTTTCTATCTCGGGACTGTTGCCGGCCAGATAGTTGCTGGTAAACTGTTCCGATGGTTGGCTTGTTTCCTGTAATGTTGCATGAGGCGAGGGTGTTCCGCTAAGAAGCATTTTCCGATAATTCGAAGGTAGGTCCAAGAGGGTAAGCAGGGTTTTGGCAAGCTCATCGCTGTTGGCAAAAAGCATGATTTTTATCGAAGGTCTGTGCTTAAGTATCCTTTCGGCAACAGGGCTGAAGCTGGTTGTTCCTTCGTTTTGGATCGCAAGAACAAGGTCCGGTTTTTCGGTCGTTACAAGCTTTTCTGCATCAGATGGACTTTCGGCAAAAAAAACGTTCAGGTCGTCTGCGTCGAAGTCCGGTCTTCGATGGTTTTTGTGCACAGCACGGTCGATGATTACAATTGTTGCAGTCATAGTTCACCTTTTTTTCATGGTGTTCTTGGGGGCTTTTGTCATTCGGGGCTGCTTACGTTTTTTTCTTCCGTGTATCTCCAATCCGGATGACAATACAGGTGACATCGTCGTCAAACTTGTCATTACCGGAAAAAGCCGCTATAGCTTCGTGAATCTTTTCTATCAGTTTTTTCGGTGAAAGAAGGCTGTGGCTTTCGATCAGGGCAGCAAGCCTTTCCGTTCCGAACAGGATATCACTGCCGGGAGAACGGCTTTCGGTAATGCCATCTGAATACAGTACAAGCAGGTCGTTTTCTTCAACCGGAAAGGATACCGTTTCGTAGTGCTGCTTTTCAATCATTCCTATCGGCAGGTTCGTTCCCTTGAGCAGAGTACAGGTCCCGGTTTTCGAGTGAAAATGAATTGTCGGGGTGTGGCCGCAGTCGATTATCGAAAACTCTTTGTTTGCGAGATCGAGCCGCAGAAAAAGCAATGTGGTGTACGTGCCGAGTTCGATCAGTTCATGGATGCACTGAGCGTGTACGGTGGTCAGGGTAGCTTCTATATCGGGCAACTGTCCGCCACGGGACTTAGCCTGTGCGAGGGATTTCAGGAAAAGGTTTTTTACTCCCGCACCAACAAGGGCGGACTGTATACCGTGCCCCATCACATCGCCGATGAGAATATCGACATGTTGTTTGTCATAAATCACAAAGTCGGTGAAGTCACCGTCAAGGTGGCCCGATGAGAGCATCAACCGACTGACCATTGCTCCCTCGATAGTTACGGGTGCAGGGTTTTGCAAGAGCTTTTTTTCGATCTGTGATTCGAGCGCTTTCTGCAACGTGTCGTATCGTTGTCGGCTGTGTTCGGCCTCGATCCGCGCGGATATGTCACGGGCGATAATAACCGTATGCGGCAGGGTGTCGATATGGACGCATCCTTTTGATATTTCAAGAGGTAGGGTTGAGCCGTTTTTTCGCTTTCCTTCCACCTGCTGTATTACGTTTTGACTGCAGATATTTCCGTTTTCGGGAGGAACGGTACAGAATTGTTCCAGGTTGATGTCCAGGCTTTCAGGACTCGTGATGAGATCCAGAAAGTGCTGTTTCCTGTACTCGTCGCGTTTGAAGCCGAACATGATTTCGGCTGCACTGTTACGATAGATGATTTTTTGTTCCTTGTCGAGCATGAAGACAGCATCGTGCGCAGCATCGTTCATCGAGCGATACTGCTGTTCGCTTCTCTGCAGTTCTGTTGTCACCGTTTGCAAAGCTTCGTTTGCATCGGCCAGCTCCTGATTTTTTACCGATAGTTCATGAAACAACTCTTCCCGCTCTTCTTTCATGAGATAATAGTCGACCGCATCGTTCAGTATCACTTTAAACGAGACAGGGTCGACCGGTTTTGGAATAAACCGGAAAACTTCACCGCTGTTTATGGATTCTATGATCTGATCGATGTCCTGTGATCCACTGAGAATGATCCTGATGGTGTCGGGATAATGTTTTTTAATGGTTTTGACCAGTTCCAGGCCATTCATTCCAGGCATACGCAGATCGGTGACGACAACATCCACAGATTCCTTGGTCATGAGTTCAAGGGCATTTTCACCGCTATCGGCGAAATGTTTATTGAACGCTTCACGTCTGAGAAAACGCTTTATTGAGCTGAGAATGTCCGATTCGTCGTCAACGAAAAGAATCGTGATGTCACTTCGTTGTTTCATACACTTCTGGTTCGGTTTGAGGCTCGAGAGGGAGTGCTATTGTAAAAACAGTGCCTCCTTGAGGCGGGCAGTTGACGGTGAGCTGCCCGTTGTGTTTATGGACGATGATATCATATGAAATGCTCAGTCCAAGTCCGGTTCCCGAGCCTGGTTCTTTTGTTGTAAAAAAAGGTTCGAATATCCGGTGTTGTATTTCTTCCGGTATCCCGGGACCGTCATCTTTGATATGACAATACACATTCTCTTTGTCGTGTCCGGTTTCGATGGTGATGGTCCCTTTTTCCTCTTGTTTCAGGGAGGCGATAGCGTGTGCACTGTTGACGATGAGATTCAGAAATACCTGGTTCAGCTGTTCGGGATTACAGAGGACCTGGGGGATTTTGCCGAGCAGCGTTTCAACATTCGCATGGTAACGGTATTCATTACGTGCGATGACGAGTGTATCCCTTATACCTTTGTTGAGGTCGAACAGAACTCTTTCATCGATATCGTGCCGGAAGGAAAAGTTTCTCATGCTCTCGATAATTGTTCCGATGCGTTCGAAACCCCGCTCCGATTCAGCAAAAATCTCGGGAAGTTCGTCGATGAGCGCATCGATGTCAAGCTCCTTTTCGATTGTGTCGATTTTTGCAAAGGAGTCCGGGGACAGTTTGCCGGCTTTGGCCTGACGGCTTACTGTGCGGTATTCTTCAAGAATGCTTTGCAAATCGCCGAGATCTTCTTTCAATGTTGCGAGATTAAGCCTTACAAAGTTGACAGGATTGTTGATTTCATGCGCAAGGCCGGCTGCCAGTTGACCTATCGAGGCGAGTTTTTCCTGGAGAATCATTTGTTGATGCGTGATTTCAAGCTCCCTTGTTCTTTCCTGTACGCGTTCTTCGAGGGTTTGATTCAACTCCCGCAGTTTTTCTTCGGCTTCTTTTCTTTTTGATATGTCGAGTATGATTCCCCGGATACCGAGAGTTTTTCCTGCGCGGGTCACTGGAGCGGTATACACGAGAGCCGGGAAGGTCGTACCGTCTTTTTTATGTCCTTGGTATTCGTTGTTCTCGAAAGGTTTGCCGTCGAGAAGCAGTCTTATGTTGTTTCCTGCCTTTTCTCTTTCTTCGGGAATAAATAGTTCGGTGCTGTGAATGCCTTTGACGAGGTCATCTTCACTGTAGCCGAACAGATCGAGCCCACGGTTGTTGCTGTAGGTGATGATCCCTTTGCTGTCTGTTTCAAAGATCGGTTGTGGGAGCAGGTCTGCGAGTTCCTGGAACCGGCGTTCGCTTTCGGCCAGGGCTTGCTGTTCCTTTTTGCGTTCGGTGATATCCTGTTTTATACTGATAAAGTACGTGATTCCCTGTGTCGGATCGGTAATCGGGCTGACGATACAGTGTTCGGTGTAGAATGCTCCGTTTTTTTTTCTGTTGATGAATTCGCCCTGCCATATTTTCCCTGAAGAGATTTGCTGCCAGAACCGTCGGTAATACTCTTCGGATTGCTTTCCGGACTTCAGGATACTGATGCTTTGTTCTTTTGCTTCCTGCTCGGAGTAGCCTGTGATGGCGGTGAACCCGGGATTGGTATATTTTATAATTCCTTTTTCATCAGTGATGACGACGCCAAGGGGGAGCTGCATCATTGCTGTTGAAAAAAGATCGAGATTGTGCCGGAGTTCCGATTCGTAAAGAGCGTTTTTGGCTGTGATCGCAACCCGATCGGCTCCAAACGGTTTGAGAAGATATTCATATGCTCCCATTTTAAGGCAGCGTAAAGCCTGCTCGATATCGTCAGACCCTGAAATCATGACGACCGGCAACTCGAGATGATGCTCGTGGATGTAGGAGAGTATCTCCATGCCGTTTTTTCCAGGCATATTGATGTCAAGAAACAGGAGGTCGATCCGTGAGCGGTTCAGTATTTCCTGGCAGCTGTTGCCGTTCGATGCCGTAAGGGTTGTATAGCCCAGTTTCTGGAGCGTGTGCGTCAACATCTTGCGCATGACAGCACTGTCATCGGCTATGAGCACTGTTTTCGCTTTTTTTTGTGCAGGAAAAGCGGTTCTACCCGCCTCGGGGGTATTCATGACAATGTTGCCTGTAGGGGGTGTCATGAGATTAGGGGTCAGGTGGTCTTGCTTACCGGTACGTTACATTCTGGTACTGCTTTTAGGTTGCTCAGTTACTGCGATTCTCATGTCTTGGTTACTTCGGTTAATCGAAAAAAAAGTCAAGCTGCCCATCCAGTGCGGTTGCTGTCAATGGGTTATGGAAACGACTTTTTACTTCTTTAAGACTTCGGCTAAGATAATAATATAGTAATTATTTCTGTTCCTGGTACTGTATACCGGATATGACAAGGAAGTACCGGACTATCCACTGATTTTTGAGCGGGTTGAGGGTTTGTCGGTAACTGAAGGGTATTTTTCAAGCAAAAATGTTAAAATGGTATATTTCGCTCAAGGTAAGGCAAGTTCCTCAACTCTCTATCATATTCTCATGAAAAACATTAGAGTGTTAAGTTCCTTGGTGGTTTCGGTTTTCCTGTTGGTGCTGATCACGGCCTGTGATTCCGGTACTAATCCTCTGATTCCGGAGGAAAATGGCCAAACGTTCATCGGCCAATTACCCCATGCGGCAAAATCGAAAATACTATGGTTCTGCGATTATGAGGATGGGACATTTGTAAAATGGGAGGATCAGGGGACAGGTACGTATTATGCGGGAGGAGGGATTTTTATTACGGATGAACAGAATACAGACTATGGCATAGTATCCAACTATACGTATTCAGGTAACAATGCAAGCTTCGCTTCAATTGATAATGCAATACAGCCCGGAAACAGCAAGGCGGTAAGATTTATGCGCTGGACGGACAAGGCCTGGAACGAGAACGGTGATTATTTTCCTGATGAAGCATATTATAGTGTGTTTATGAGGTTTCCTGAAGAGTATGACCCGACTAAGGATTCAGGCAATGATCCTAATAATGATGGTGGATGGTGGAATGTGTTCCAGTTCAAATCTGACAACAATGACGGAAGCCAACCGGTTGTGCTTCTGGATATATATAACGATGGTTCGGGCATGTTTTTCGGACTAATCGTAAAGGATTACCAGAATGATAATAGCAGTAATCACACTCAGGAATATAGCGTGCAAGCTAATCCTTTACTCATTGAGCCGAATAAATGGATACATGTGGAAGCATATTACAAGAAATCCAAAGATTACTCCGGTAGAGTGATTGTCTGGCAGAACGGAGTGAAAATATTTGAAAAAGAAAATATCAGAACTGTTTTGCCTCCCGGGGAAACCGCGGTATGGGGCATCGGAAATTATACTGATTACATTGGCAGTGGTACTGAAGCTGGAAAAGCGATAATCTATTTTGATGATGCGATTGTGTCTGAGGTTAGAGTCAGCCAATACCTTGATTAGACACAGGAGTGTGATTTATGCTTTTTCGCTCTGCCGGGTTTGTTATGGCATATTCTCTCTTACTTCTTACTGTCAGGAGATGCGGCTTAAAGGTCTGCCCGGGTTGCCGGGATTACAATAAGATTAATCAAAGAAATGGGATAAGATATTGGCTATTCCAACATCGCGAACAAAAACACCAGCAGAAATAAGTATTGACAGAGAAAAGTGTACAGGGTGTGGGCTCTGTGTATCTGTTTGCAAGGATTTTAGCATTGCAATAAAAGAGGGAAAGGTCGAGGTACATGATCATCCGCTGTTCGGGTGTATAGGCTGCGGGCACTGTATGGCAATATGCCCGTCAGGTGCAATTGATGTATCGGGTCGCACATTTTCATCTCACGATCTGTTTGAGCTTCCCGATCGGAAAGATGCCGCGACCTACGAACAGCTGCACATTCTTTTTCAGAGGAGAAGAAGCGTAAGGGAGTTCAGGGAAGCACCTGTTGACGGTGATTTGATAAAAAAGATTCTGGATACGGCAAGGACTGCTCCTATGGGGTTACCGCCTTCCGACGTGAATGTTCTTGTCCTGAACTCCAGAGAAAAAGTGAGATCGTTCGCAGAAGATTTTTGTTGTTATCTGGAAAGCATGAAGTGGATTGTGTCCGGATGGTTTTTATTGTTGATGCGTCCTTTCTGGAGCAAAGAAAGTCATGAGATGTTCAAAAATTTTGTAAGACCATTGCTCCATGCCTACACGGAAAACATGCAAAAAGGGGTCAATCTTGTAAGTTATGACGCTCCCTTGGCGATGTATTTTTACGGGTCACCATACGCAGATCCTGCCGATCCTATTATTGCGGCTACGTATGCCATGGCTGCTGCCGAGGCACTTGGATTGAGTACCTGTATGATCGGCGGAATACATCCTTTCATTCAAAATGGAAGAAAAGCAAAGGCGTTCAGGGAGAAACAGGGAATAAGATCTGCAAGCAGGGAGGGCTTGTTTGTGCTGTTCGGGTATCCAAAAGTGAACTATACCAAGGGAATACAGAGAACGTTTGCATCAACAGAAGAGAAACAGTAGCAAGCAACGCTGTACCCTGTCATGAATCCAAATTCATGTGCCCACCACTATCACTCGGCAGGCGACAGGTTCAGCCGTCCGACAGCCTCCGTGACGTCTTCCGGCCATATAAAGATCCGGTTGTAAGGCTTTACCTTGAAATATGATTGAGGATAATAAATTTCGCGTGTGGTCATATCCATGCAGAACCTGCTGATCCACGAGTATTTTTCCCTGTTGGACAGCCTTTTGCCCTGGACTATTTTCCTGGTCACTTCATAGAGTTTGACGCACATCCGGAACTCGTACCCCGTCAGGGTAAGAGGGTCGGCCCATGCCCCTTTTTTTTGTTTTACAGCCTCTTTGCCGGTTTCCTGCAACAGCACCAGGTCGAAATGCTTCGGCAGGCTCGGGTAGATTGGTAATGTCGCGGCCCAGCCTTCGCTTACCATCAGCAGGTTGAAGGTCGCACGATCCTTCGCCGACATGCCGGCGCGCTCTTCTGCATTGTAACTCGGGGCCAGATAAACGAGCAACCTGCCGTATTGATCGAAAGGTTCGTCGGCCGCACGGAGGTAGACACTGCGTTTCCGACTACTGTCGGGTTTGCTCAGCTTTTCCTCGATCAGGCTGCGGAAAACTTCAGTTGCTTTTTTTCCCTGTTGTTCCTGGAGGGTGCCAGCCTTTCCCGTGGATAGTTTAGAGTGCAGTAAGGTGGAGAGATCCTCGTTGATCGGCGCGAGGCCCTGTTTCATCCATTCCGCTAACTGAGCCAGATTCTCGTCCTGATTCGAGGGCTTTGCTCTGCCGGGGTAATGTACTTCAGGGGTGTCGATGCTCAACATGCGAATTGACATCGAGACATACGGTGTATCGCCGTCAGTCGCTCTCAGGTACTGTTTTTTACCGAGAGAGTCCAGCTCGAAACCTTTGGGGTCCCAGAATATTCCAACCTTTTGCATGCTCACTCTCCCTACTGTTTTGTACACTGGTTAATGAAGCACACTTCACTCGATTATCTTTAAAATACCGAATACTTCACTATTGTCAATGATTTTGCGAGTAAGCGAAAGATGGGGACTCTGTCAAAGAGTCGATGTTATGGTTTCTGTTTACCGAACCATCATCCGGCATGACAGGTTGTAAATCCATCCGGTTATGGTAACCGGAACTATAAGAGACATGGCGGCAAGCTGTGTTGAGCTGCTCAATCCATGTAACATGATATAGTTTTTTTTCTTTCTCCAAGTCATCCATCGTGCAGCTGCAAGATATTGTTCCATGGGGACGCTCCTTTGAGGAGTACCGTGATATGTTCCTCCTAACGGATGCCGATCTTCAAAAGGCAGTTCTCGGATGCGGCGACGGTCCTGCAGCATTCAACGCCCAATTGACAAAAGTCGGCGGAAACGTCATCTCGGCCGATCCCGTATACCGGTTCAGCACCCAAGAGATCCGTTCACGTGTGAGAGGCGTCTGTCCAGAAATCGTTCGTGAGGTTTCAAAAAATTTCGATGATTACATCTGGGAGTCGATACACGACATCGACCATCTCGTTCAAGTGCGCATGGAGGCGATGGCACGGTTTTTCGATGACTACGAAAAAGGAAAACAAGCAGGTCGCTATATAAACGCTTCATTACCCGAACTTCCTTTCGGAGACAACGCCTTCGATATCGCTTTATGCTCTCATTACCTTTTTCTTTACAGTGACCATGTCAGTCTTGAACAGCACATTCTCTCGATGAAGGAGCTTTGCCGCGTCGCTCATGAGGTTCGGGTTTACCCCCTGGTAACCCTCGACGGTTCCCGGTCACAATACGTTAGCCCTATCATAGAGTCACTCGTCGCTGATGGAGTCGACGTTTCGTTTCAGAAGGTGAGATATCGATTTCAGAAAGGGGCTGATGAGATGCTTGTGGTGAAATAGCGGCATGCTGATTTTCGATGGATGAGGATTTTTTACCGGGCAGTATCTCTGTCTCCAGGAATTATGTGCGGTCTGCGGTGTTTTCTGTATATTGTACACGAGAGTAGTGTACACAACGTACGCTAAACGCTATGATGTACTGTTATGTTGAAGAATATCACCTTGAGCGCGGATGAGGAGCTGATAAGGAAAGCAAGGGAAAAGGCGCTGCGTGAACATACAACACTGAACGCTTCATTCAGGCGATGGCTCGAGAGTTATGTAAGTGCCGAAGCAAGGGCGCGGGATTTCGATGATCTGATGCGTTCCATGAGTTATGTTCGGCCTGGAAAGAAGTTCGCGAGGGAGGAGATGAATGAACGGTAACTATTTTCTCGATACCAACATCCTGGTTTATTCGTTTGACTCAACTTTTCCGGCCAAACAGGCGGAAGCTCTACGTTTGATCAAAAATGCCTTGCATGGCGGAAAAGGAGTGATCAGCTCTCAGGTTGTCCAGGAATTCATCAATGTCGCTACAAAAAAATTCGATGTTCCGTTTTCCCTGCAGGATTGCAGAAAATATCTCGATACGGTTCTTGCAGGGCTATGCAGGGTTTTTAGCAGCCTCGACCTTTACAAACAGGCGCTTGATATTATGGAGCGTTGGGGTTATAGCCACTATGACTCGCTGATCATCGCAGCTGCATTACAAGCCGATTGCGAAGTGCTTTACTCGGAAGAGCTGCACCACCATCAGAAAATTCAAGGGCTTACCATTATCGATCCTTTTCGAAAATAAGGGACGCTCGTAACTACTACAACGTATTTGCGCAAAAGACAATTGAAGATAACAGTACGCTGAGGATGATATGCCTATCGCGATCACAGGCATCTATTCACTTGTCAAAGAGACGAGTTCACGAACGGTGCTTCATATCTCCTCTCAACGTATCGATCAGAAGCAGTGGCAATGAAAAAAAGGAGCGGTTTTGCAGACCAGAGCATAGGCAAGACATACCGTCGTCTCCGATATATGGCGGGAGCGGCTCTCATCGGGATGCCTTTGCTTACGGCATTTTCCGGATTTGCTTTAGACTGCGACCTCGAGCCTTCTCTCAGTGATTACTATTTTACCGTCAAAGACGGTGGCGTGCCCCGGACGCTTTTCCTGATTTTTCTCGCCTTTCTTGGCGGGGTGCTTTACTCGTACCGCGGCCTGGACGAGAGGGACAACTTTATTCATAACGCTGCCGGTATTTTCGCCTTTGGTGTTGCGCTGTTTCCTATGCAGTGCATACTTTCCGAACATCCAGACTGCGTTCCCGGACTTCTCCCGGTCCTGCATCTCCCGTCAGCAGGCCTTCTCTACCTTTCTGCAGTGGCTTCCGTGATTTACAGCGGCGGGCCGAAGCTCAAGGACGCTTTGAGCCGCCTCTCCGAACCGGAAACATGGTTCAAAAGATTATGGAAAGTTAAGGCTCTTTCATTGACTTTGATGACTATCGGTATCATCACCTTTCTGTTTCACAATCAACTCAAAGCATATTTTCCTGAAATCAGTTGGGTATTCTGGATCGAGTACCTCGGGTTTGCCGGTTTTGGAATCTATTGGGTTCGTCTGATGTGGCTCATCAACGATGCCAACAGCGAAGGCCGTCAAACGTTTCCCCCTCGTTCAGAGGAAGCAGAGGAAAAAACATTCGGTGCCCCAGCCGTTCCGTTGGAGGCTGCTGAAAAAGCACAGGAAGCCGAGTCGTGGAGTGATATACCGTAGGGGTTTCCTGGGATTGAATTATACACCCGATGTCTCGTATATCTTCTCAGTGGATCATTCAGGGCTGAACTTTTTGATATTCTGAATTCGAGCGTCAGCTATGAGATGTGAGAATAAATGTTCGGCAATAAGGGATGTTCATGGCTACTACAACGTATTTGCACAGAAGGCAATTGAAGATAACAGTAAGCTGAGGATGATATGCTTGTCGATCACAAGCATCTATTCATTTGTCAAAGATACGGGTTCAGGAGAGGCGTTACATGCTTATGATGGAACTGAGGTTTTGTTTGTTGAAAGATGCCGGTGAGGCATGGCTTACATTTGAGTGTTGAGTATAAATGCGGTATCTTTCAGAAGGTCCTGTGAAAAATCTATGCTTTTGTTGGGACTTATAGGTGCCAAATCATAAGGGGCACCAATGAATCGGCAACCAACAATCGAGAAAAACCATGGATGAAGCAATAGTACAAGAAAAGCCAACCACCGAGGGTACCGCAAAAATCGTCTACATACTCTATCTTGTAGGGCTCGTATTTGGTGTTACAGCGATAATCGGTGTTGTCATGGCGTATATCAATAAAGACGATGCTCCGGACTGGTTGAAAAGTCACTACGAATTCCAGATCAGAACGTTCTGGATAGGACTTCTTTACTTGTTCATAGGGATAATACTCTCTTTTGTTGTTATCGGAATACTGGTACTTATTTTCTGGGTGGTCTGGTTAATTATTCGCTGCGTTAATGGCATAAAGTTTCTCGACCAAAAAGAAGCGCCTCCAAACCCGACGGGATGGATGTTCTAAAAGCAACCACGTCGTTCTGCTTTTTCGATCGTCCTTCATTTTACCGGTTCAGCGTGTATATCCCCTCAGTACACGTTCCTCACAAACAACTCCGGATCGACGCTGGTGCCATAGAGGTAGGGGCCGTTGAGAATTGAACAAACAGTGTATGTACTGCGTATCTTTTGAAAGATATTGATGATTTCTGTTACATTGATTATTAGAATTGGGAAACAAAGAGTTTGAATATGATATCAGTTAAAGACTTTAAACCTGATTATATAACTGATGCCAAAGGTCAAAAGCGAGCAGTGATTTTACCTCTTAAAGAATATGAAGAGCTGCTTGAAGACTTGAGTGACCTTGCTATGGTCGCGGAGAGGCGTGATGAGCCTGTGATTGCTCATAAAAAAGTTATGGAAGAGCTAAAACGCGATGGGTGTCTACCAGATTGAGTGGAAGTCGTCGGCATTGAAAGAGTTAAAACGGATCGATAAAGCAGTAGTTCCTCGAATTGTCGATACCGTTCAGTCGTTAGCATCCAACCCTCGCCCTTCGGGAGTACGTAAAATTAAAGGGGCAAGCCGGTTATTCCGGGTGCGAGTTGCCAATTACAGGATAGTCTACGAGGTGGTAGACGAGAAGTTGCTTATACACATTGTCCGGGTTCGTCATCGAAAAGATGTCTATTTAGACAAGTGATACTATGGCTTCTACTGTCATTGAAATTCTGCAAACATAAAAAGCCATTGAGTCGCTCTGGTTACCCCGCCTAATATTCACTTTCCACAAACAACTCCGGATCGACGCTGGTGCCGTAGAGGTAGGTACCCCAGTGAAGGTGGGGGCCGGTGGAGATACCGGTGCTGCCGACGGTGCCTATGGTTTCGCCTTTGTTCACAACATCTCCTTCCTTGACGCTGATCGAATGCAGATGCAGGTAGATCGACGTCAGGCCCTGGCCGTGGTCGATGATGACGGTGTTTCCGTGTACATGGAAGCGGTTTGACTCATAGCCGGTGAGCATGACTTTTCCCGGCGCAGGACTTTTCACCGGTGTGCCTCGGGGAACGGCGATATCGATGCCTTTATGGTAGCTCGATACAGGTGCGCCATTGTAGGAGCGTTTCACGCCGAAAGGGCTTGATTTTCTGCCGTTGCAGGGATAACTGAAGCGTTCCGACCAGAGCTTTTCGCTGCTCAGTGTTCGGAGCCCCTGTTTCACCTGCTCTTTTTCCTCCTTGGTCGCTTTCAGGCTGTTGGTTTTTCTGTCGAGCCATATTTTCTGAACCAGCCGGTTGTTTGATACAACCGTGACGGGAATTTTTTCTTTCCAGTCATCGGCCTTTGCAAGTATGGCGTAGCTGCCGGGTTTCGACAGGTTCTCGACCGGTACGAGTGCCCGGTAACTGCCGTCTTTCTGCCGGAACATGGTAAAATGTTCACCATTGAACCAGAGGTCTGGAATGAAACGGGTTCCCGATACCGTTGCGGTAAAAAATTCACCCTGTTTTTTGGAGATGGTATCCAGGGTGAGGCTTGGTTTTGTATCGGCGACGGCTTCTGACAATACGCCTGTTAAAAGACAGAAAAGCAGGATTGAAAAGCGTTTCAGCATCTTTTTCATGGATGGTCAGTCTATCTTCAGCGTATGCAGTTTGTCGAGGTTCTGGTCGTATACCGTCATCGATGCGTTATCGAGCTCTATCATTCCGCAGGAATAGTGGGGAGGTTCTTTGCGTTTGAGGAAAGGCGCCATGGTCATGAAGTGAATGCCGTAACGCTTGAGATATGCACTGCGGTGCAGGTGACCGGTGAAACAGGCGATGATGTTGTCGTAGCGGCGCAGTACATCCGTTACTTCGTCGTGGTTCCACAAGAGGCCGTGCGGTTCGTCGGAGGTTTCTTTGAGTAAGGGGAAATGGCAGAAAAGGATAACCTGTTCTCTCGATTCACGTGTTTCGTCAAGCTGTCGTTCGAGCCAATGAATCTGTTCTTCTCCGACTGCTCCGCAGTAGAGATTTGCCCAGGGATCATGGTTCAGGAGATTTTTTCTGGCTTTATCGGAAGTGGTTTCAGGCTTGGATTCCGGGTTGATATCCATACCGTGCAGTACGATAAAGCGTATGCCGTTTATGCTGAAGGTGTAGTACGGTGCATCGAGGCCGGTTTCTTCGAGGTAGCGGTCCAACGGGGCGCCGAGGCAGTGGTTGCCGGCAACATGGTACAATGGTCCGGGGTATTCGCGGAGAACAGCGGTTGCACCCACGAGGTTTTCCACTGCTTCAGGGCCTTTGCCGTCAATCAGGTCGCCGAGTTGTACGACAAACGCTACCCGATTTTTCCGCCAGAAATCAAAGCAAGTGTGCAGGTCGTTTTTTTCCTTGAGGCGGTCACCATTTCCATAATGAATGTCGGTGATGACGCCGAACTTGAGGGAGCTTTCTGCCATTGTTTTTCGGTGATTCAAGAGATGCCATGGCACCCCAATGTATTGTTATGAGCGGTTCGAGTGCACGGTGAACGGAGCGCATCTATCCGCTCAACGGCGCAATTGAAGCACGCAATGAATATATTGGGGTGCCCATCAGTTGGTGAATTCCGACAAATACTTCTCCATAAAATCGTCTATATCGCCGTCAAGGACGGTTTCTATATCGTGTCGCTCATGGTTCGTTCTGTGGTCCTTGATTCTGCGGTCGTCCATGACGTAGCTGCGGATCTGGCTGCCCCACTCGATTTTCTTTTTCTTGCCTTCAACTTCCTGCTTGCGTGCTTCTTCTTCCTCACGCTGTTTCTGATAGAGCTGAGCGCGCAGCATTTTCATTGCACGTTCCCGGTTCTGAAACTGTGAACGTTCCTGCTGGCAGGATACAACGATACCGGAAGGCATATGCTTGATACGTACAGCGGTTTCAACCTTGTTGACATTCTGCCCGCCTTTGCCACCACTTCGAAAGGTGGATAGTTCCAGATCTTCCTTGCGGATGTCGATTTCGGCATCCGGCGGGGCCTCCGGATAGGTGAAAACACTGGCGAACGAGGTGTGGCGGCGGGCGTTCGAGTCGAATGGCGATACTCTCACCAGACGATGCACGCCGTTCTCGGCTTTCAGATACCCGTAGGCGTATGGGCCCAGTATCTCGAGCGTGGCGGTTTTGATGCCCGCACCTTCCCCTTCCTGATAGTCATCCGTGTATACCTTGAACCCTTTTCGTTCCGCCCATCGCATGTACATCCGGTAGAGCATTTCTGCCCAGTCCTGGGCTTCGGTGCCGCCAGCGCCTGCATGTATGGTAATCAGGGCGTTTCCGGGGTCATCCTTGCCGGAGAGCATGTTTCTGAACTCGATAGCCGTGATTTCCTGCTCGATGGCACTGATACGGGGATCTATCTCTTCGGCAAGAGATTCTTCACCCAGTTCTTCGGCAATCTCCAGCTCTTCTTTGAGCTCGGTGCTTTCCTTTTCAAGTTTTTGGAACCCTTCGGTCCAGATCTTGTGTTCACTGATCTCCGCAAGAATCTTCTGGGCCTCCTGCTGGTTGTCCCAGAAATTTTCTTCTGCGGTGATCTGTTCGAGTTCACCTATCTTTTTCAGTCGTTCATCGACGTCAAAGATACCCCCGTAACTGTTCTATGCGATGATGTATTTCGTGCAGTCGTTCTTTTTCCGGTTCAAACATGTTGTTTCTCCTGTTATATAAGTGCCGCTGTCAGTATTATTACGTGCCCTGCCAAGGCTCACTAACCATGAATAAAAGCGCTCTTGTGCTCTTTTTGCCAATTTAGTTATCGATCTATTACGGGCTTTTGCAAAGAGCAGAGAGTGGACTATACGTATAGTAGTTCGATTGACAGGTTTATATCCTGTTCTTTCAATCCTAAAAAATCATTTTTTTCACATAATGCAAACGCAACTTTTCCCTATTTTGCATCAGTTTACAACAGATATACCCATTTTCCAATGAGTCATACCTTTTATCAGCGCAAACCTTCAGTCAGCAACCGAAAATTCGATGGCAGAAGACGTGTCGTTATCGAAAGAATTTCACCTGAAATAGACGATGGGCGTTATCCCGCTAAAAGAGTTGCAGGGGAAACGGTCATAGTGGGAGCGGATATTTTTTCCGATGGAGCCGATATCGTTCGTGCGGATCTTTGCTATCGGGCAAAATCCTCGAAAGCGTGGAAGCGTGTTCCCATGAAGCCCGTTGTCAACGACCGGTGGGAGGGGACCTTTGCTGTGGGAGATCCCGGTATATGGGAGTTTACCATAGAAGCATGGGTTGACCATTTCCAGACATGGCGAAGGGGGTTGATCAAGAAGATCGAGGCAGGTCAGGATGTTGCCCTCGAACTGCAAATGGGGGCGGCGATGATCGATGATACGGCTGGCCGTGCACCGAAAAAAGATGCTGTACGATTGGTGGAGCTGGCTTCTGTCGTTACAACAGCCGAGAGAAAGATTGCGGAGTCGGCAGCACAATGCGACGAGCTTCATAATCTGATGCAGCGATACCCTGACAAAGCGTTTGCCGCGCAGTACGGTCGCATCCTTGAAATAAAGGTCGATCAGAAAAAAGCGGGATTCAGTTCCTGGTATGAACTTTTTCCTCGTTCCTGGGCAGAGGAGCCTGGCAAACACGGCTCTTTCAAGGAATGTCTGCGCATGTTGCCGCTTATTTCCAGGATGGGATTCGACGTTGTGTATCTTCCCCCCATCCACCCGATCGGTTCGACGAAGCGGAAAGGAAAAAACAATGCCCTGGTTGCCCAGCCGGATGATCCCGGCAGTTGCTGGGCGATAGGAAGTAGTGATGGCGGGCATAAGGCCGTTCACCCGGAACTTGGAACCCTGAAGGATTTCGAGGCATTTGTCCGTGAGGCTGACGACCATGGCATTGCAATTGCAATGGACATTGCTTTCCAGTGTTCTCCTGATCATCCGTATGTGAAACAGCATCCTCAATGGTTTAAATGGCGCCCTGACGGGACGGTACAGTTCGCGGAAAATCCACCAAAGAAATACGAAGATATCCTGCCGATTGATTTTGAAACGGAAGACTGGGAGAACTTGTGGATCGAGCTCAAAAGTGTGATGCTGTTCTGGATAGAAAAAGGGGTCAGGATATTCAGGGTGGACAATCCGCATACCAAGGCGTTTTTGTTCTGGGACTGGGCCATCAGCGAGATACAGAAAGAGTACCCCGATACGGTTTTTCTGGCCGAAGCATTCACTCGTCCGAAAGTTATGGCAAGGCTCGCCAAAGGTGGGTTCAGCCAGTCGTATACCTATTTTACGTGGAGAAATACCAAGAAAGATCTTCAGGAATACCTCGCGGAACTGACGACCACCGAGGTTAAAGAGTACATGAGGCCGAATTTCTGGCCTAATACCCCGGACATTCTGCATGAGGAGCTGCAGGCTGGGCATCGTTCCACATTCATTACCCGGATGGTGCTTGCGGCAACGTTGTCTTCGAACTATGGAATGTATGGCCCTGCATATGAACTCTGTGAGCATGTTCCCGTCAGAAAAGGCAAAGAGGAATACCTTGATTCGGAAAAGTACGAGATCAAGCGGTGGGATATGGATAGGCCGGGCAATATCCGCGCCGAGATCACGGCGGTGAACCGTATACGAAAAGATAACCCTGCTCTTCAGCAAACCAACGACATCGAATTTGTAAGAGTTGATGCCGGAGAAGGATTTGAGCACGACATGCTTATGGCGTATCTGAAACGTTCGCCGGACGGGGGGAACATCATTCTGACGGTCGTCAACCTCGATCCGCAAAATACCCATACCGGTTGGCTGCGGTTTCCGCTTGAACGATTCGAATTGCCGCATACTCATCGTTTCAGGGTTGAGGATCTTTTGAGCGGACGTACGTATGAATGGGACAGCGAGTGGAACTATGTCGAGCTGAACCCCGAACAGGTGCCGGTACATATCTTCAAGGTCCATCTGTATCTGTAAACAGTTACAAATGTTTTATTAACCAGGAACCCTGAAATCAAAAACAGCGGTTTCAAAACTATCTTTCCAATTATCATTGCCAAACTTTATGCCGCGAGCTTCTGACGCATATCAACCTGAACCACTCTGGTACAAGGACGCCATTATTTACGAGGCGCACGTTAAAACTTTTCATGACAGCAACAATGACGGTATCGGCGATTTCGAAGGATTACGCCAGAAGCTGCCTTATCTGGAAAGCCTTGGTATTACCGCGATCTGGCTACTGCCGTTTTACCCGTCACCGTTGAAGGATGACGGCTATGATATCGCCGATTACATGGAGGTCAATCCTGATTACGGCACCTTAGAGGATTTCAGGATGTTTCTCGATGAAGCCCATGAACGGGGCTTGAAGGTCATTACCGAGCTGGTCATCAACCATACGTCAGATCAGCACGTATGGTTCCAACGCTCCCGCAAAGCCAAGCCTGGAACGGCGGAAAGGGATTTCTACGTGTGGAGCAAAGACCCCGGAAAATATGCTGATGCGCGAATCATTTTTCAGGATTTCGAGGCTTCGAACTGGAGTTACGACAATGTTGCCGAAGAGTATTACTGGCACCGTTTCTACCACCATCAACCCGATTTGAATTTTGAGAATCCCGCTGTTGAAAAAGCAATCTACAAAGTGCTTGATTTCTGGCTGGAGATGGGGGTTGACGGACTGCGTCTCGATGCGGTACCATATCTCTATGAGGAAGAGGGGACCAACTGCGAGAATCTGCCCCGAACCCATGAATTTCTAAAAAGGCTTCGCAAGCATGTCGACCGGAAGTTCCCGAATCGCATGTTGCTCGCCGAGGCGAATCAGTGGCCGGAAGACGCGGCGGAATATTTCGGAGAAGGTGACGAGTGCCACATGAACTTTCATTTTCCTCTTATGCCGAGGATGTTCATGGCGCTTGAAATGGAAGACCGGTTTCCTATTATCGATATCCTCGAACAGACCCCGGAAATACCTGAAAGCTGTCAGTGGGCATCTTTTCTGCGCAATCATGATGAACTGACCCTCGAAATGGTTACCGATGAAGAGCGTGACTATATGCGCCGCGTTTATGCAAACGATCCGAGGGCGAGAATCAATCTCGGGATAAGGCGTCGTCTTGCCCCGCTTATGTCGAGCAACCGCGGCAAGGTAGAGCTTATGAACATCATGCTGCTCTCGCTTCCAGGTACACCGGTGTTGTATTACGGCGATGAGATCGGTATGGGTGACAACTACTATCTTGGTGATCGTGACGGTGTGAGGACTCCCATGCAATGGAACAGTGACCGAAATGCCGGTTTTTCGAGAGCCAATCCCCAGCAGCTGCAGCTTCCGGTGATCATCGATCCGGAATACCATTACGAAGCGGTCAACGTCGAAGTCCAGGAAGGCAACATCAACTCTCTCTTGTGGTGGATGAGGCATATGCTCGTTATAGCGCGCCGTTACAAAGCATTCAGTCGAGGAGATGTGCAGTTCATCCATGCTGAAAATCCTCAGACACTGATATTTACCAGGACCTATGAGGATGAGACCATGCTTTGCATCATCAACCTTTCCAAGAGCCCTCAGGCGGTGAATATCGATCTTTCGGAATACGAGGGATTCGTACCCGAAGAGGTGTTCAGCCTCAGTTATTTTCCCCGTATCAGATCGACACCATACACCATTACGCTCGGGCCTTACGGGTATTTCTGGTTCAGGCTTGTTGAAAGCCATGAGGAGATCGAGGATCGCCCCTATCTCGAACACACCTTTGCGAAGGTGTCTCACTGGAAGGACCTTTTTCGGGGGAAATATCTCGAACGTATCGAGACCAGGATTCTGCCGAAGTATATCCGAAACTGCCGTTGGTTCGGAGGGAAGGCACGCAAAATAGTCAGGGTTGCAATAAACGAGAACATCGAGGTCAGGGGGCATGAAAATATACGTTACCTGATTGTCGAAGTTCGCTACCCAAGCGGTCCGAACGAGCTCTATCAACTTCCTGTATCCTACGTTCCTGCTGAACAGATAGATCAGGAAGATGAAAACTTCTCGAAGCGGGTCATCGTCAAAGTCAAGGTCGGTGAGCAGGAGGGATATCTGTGTGATGCTGCCTGGCAGGGGGATTTTCATAAGGTGTTGCTGGACATGATTGTCGGGCAGTCCGACCTCAAAGGCTGCGCCGGAAAAATAACCTCGTTGCGGGGAGCGAAACTCGACGGTTTTCTTGCCGGTACAGCGGTAGACGAGATCGACTCCACATTGTTCGGTGCCGAACAGAGCAATACGTCCATCATGTACGATGACTCACTCTGTTTGAAACTCTACAGGAAGATCTCTTCAGGTGTTTCGCCCGAAGTTGAAATTTGCCGTGTACTGACCGAAAATACAACGTTCGATAGTGTGCCGTTGTACCTCGGTGCGCTCAATTACACTAAAAACAGAAGGGAGCAGTGCTCTCTGGCTGTTTTACAGAATTTTGTGCCCAATCAGGGAGACGCCTGGAAAGTCACTCTGAACTTCGTGCACCGCTACTATGGAGATGTGCTGGCAAAACAGCACCTTATCGAAACAGTACCGGAACTCCCGGTTTCCGGAGGGGATAAAGTGCCGATGCCTGCGATCATGCATGAGCTTATCGGTGAGGTGTATCTTGAAATGGTCAAGAAGCTTGCTGAAAGAACGGCAGGTATGCATAAAGCTCTTGCTTCGAAAAGGCTTGGAGATGACTTCGCACCGGAACCATTTACAACGCTTTATCAACGTTCCATTTACCAGTCGATGCGCGAGCAGGTGAAAAGGGGGATGGTGATGCTGAAACAGCAAAAGAGAAAAATCGCCGTCGAGCATCAGGCCCTCGCTGAAGAGATACTCGAGAGCGAACAGGCTATCCTGCAGCAGCTTTCACATATCAAGCAGGGGAAAATAGAGGGTGGGAAGATCAGAATTCACGGTGACTACCACCTGGGTCAGGTGCTGTTTACCGGTAAGGATTTCATTATCATCGATTTCGAAGGAGAGCCCGCGAGGTCGCTGAGTGAACGGCGCCTCAAGCGCTCGGTTTTCAGAGATCTTGCCGGAATGATCCGCTCGTTCCATTACGCTGCCTTCAGCGTGCTGATTAACGACAAGTCGATCAGGCCGGAAGATGTCGAGTATCTCGAGCAATGGGCTGAACTATGGAGCTTCTATGTGGGGGAACATTTCTATGAGATGTATGCACAGCAGATCAAAGGCAAGGGTTTGATTCCGAAAAATCAGCAACAGCAGTCCATGCTGCTTCGTGCGTACCTTATGGACAAAGCTATTTACGAGTTGAACTATGAGCTGAACAACCGTCCTGAGTGGGTTGGTATAGCGCTCAAGGGATTGCACAGACTGCTGGAGTCATGATATGCCAATACAGTTAATTCCGGGATCTGATGACGTTGATGAGCCCGGCCTTGTCGGGACCGAAATCTTCATGAGGCGGTCTCATTAGTCCAGTAATAAGTCTTTCTGTAGTCATCCTCGGGCTTGACCCGGGGATCCGTCTTCCAATGAAAGTCAGTATGGATGCCGCATCGAGTGCGGCATGACTCTCTGCCTGAAACATATGCATGGTGCCGATTGTCGTGGAGCTGTCCTTTGGAAAGTGCCTCGTGCTCCGATTTGTCGGGGGCTCTGACCGCTCGTTACCATGTATTGACATAACCGTTGATTTGACGGGGCGGCGTGAGTGGTGAATAGAATAGATTCCATTAAAGGGCTATGGATACATTTGCTGAAAGCGCGGAAAAGATTTTCGATAAGCTGCAAGTAACGCCTGATGGATTGACGTCGGAAGAAGCCGCCCGAAGGTTGAAGCGATATGGAGAGAACCGGCTCAGAGAAGAAGAAAAGATCTCTGTTTGGGCGATTTTCCTCCAGCAGTTTCAAAGTGTTCTTGTCTGGCTGCTGATTTTTGCAATTCTTGTTTCCCTTTTACTCGGTGACGTTCTCGAAAGCGTGGTCATCGGGTTTATTCTGGTCGCCAACAGCGCCATCGGTTTTTTACAGGAGTTCCGGGCGGAAAAAGCTCTTGAAGCTCTTAAAAGAATTTCGGGTTTGAAGGCCAAGGTAATGCGTGACGGACATGTCGTCAAGCTCGAAACACGCCTGCTGGTTCCCGGAGATATTATTCTGCTTGAAACAGGTGACCGTATTCCAGCAGACGCCCGCCTGCTGGAGCTTATGAATCTGGAGTCCCAGGAGTCGATGCTTACCGGCGAGTCCACGCCGGTATCGAAAACAACCGAAGCGGTTCCGCCTGAAGCTCCGCTTGCGGAGCGTTTCAACATGGTTTATTCGGGGACGATGGTCGCAAAAGGACGTGCCACGGCGCTTGTTACCGGAACCGGAATGGAAACTGAACTTGGCAGGATTGCCGAGCTTCTTTCCGAGGAAAAGGATGGTCGCGGCAGCCCGCTGCAGAGAAAAATCAACCGCTTTTCCCGCCGCCTTGCTCTTATCGTCATCGTTGCCGCGGTGCTGATGTTTCTGCTCACCTGGATGTCGGGCGAGGATTTACTTGAAACATTCAAAACCGCGCTCAGCCTCGCTGTTGCCGCGATTCCCGAAGGTCTTCCTGCCGTAGTGGCACTTACGCTTGCCAAGGGAGTGCAACGCATGGTGAAAAAGAATGCGATTGTACGTCACCTTCCGGCGATTGAAACGCTGGGTTCTTCGTCGGTTATCTGCTCGGATAAAACAGGGACCATGACGGTCAACCGCATGAGCGTCAGGAAAATCTATACCGATGGGTCTGAAATCGAAGTGGGGGAGAAGAAATCGACGGAAACATCCGGCAGGAAAGACCTGGAACTGCTTTTCAGGATAGGTGCTCTCTGTAACGATGCCCGGCCTGATCCTGACGGCGGAATTTTCGGTGATCCGACGGAAGCGGCTCTCTTGCTTTCGGCAAAACAGCACGGTCTGGATTCTCTTGAACTCCAGGGGAGATATCCTCGCGTTGACGAGATAGGTTTCGACTCGGAGCGCAAGATGATGTCCACCCTGCATGATGTTTCAGGCGCAGGGATGGTGATGTATACGAAGGGTGCTCCGGATGTGCTGTTAAAGCAGTGTACGCATGTGATGATGAACAATGTGGAAGTGCCTCTCGATGATGCGCTTTACCGGGATATTCTGCAGAAAAACGAAGCTTTTGCGCAAAACGCCTTGCGAGTGCTTGGTTTCGCATGGAAAGAAGTGCGCAGTGGCGATGATTTTACCGAAGATAATCTGGTGTTTGCCGGGCTCCAGGCGATGAACGATCCTCCGAGACCGGAGGTGATCGATGCGGTTGCTCGATGCCGCAGTGCGGGAATCAAGGTTGTGATGATTACCGGAGACCAGAAGCTGACGGCAGAGGCTATAGGCCAGGAACTGGGCATAACCGGGCAGGCAATGACAGGTGCGGATCTCGAGGAAATTGGCGATATCGGTGAGGTTGTCGAGGAGGTGTCGATTTTTGCACGGGTAAGCCCGGAACAGAAAATCAATATCGTCGAGGCATTGCAGAAAAAAGACCATGTTGTCGCCATGACCGGTGACGGTGTCAATGATGCCCCTGCCCTCAAGCAGGCCGATATAGGGGTTGCGATGGGGCGGGGCGGGACAGATGTTGCGCGAGAAGCATCGACAATGGTGCTGACCGACGATAATTTTGCATCGATTGTCAAAGCCGTCGAGGAGGGGCGGGCGGTTTTTGATAATCTCAGAAAGTTCGTCTTCTCTCTTCTTGCAGGCAACATAAGCGAGGTGATGATCATAATTCTTGCTGTTCTTGTGGGGCTCAAGCTTCCCCTCGTGGCAATCCAGATACTCTGGATCAACCTCGTAACCGATGGATTACCTGCGCTTGCTCTCGGATTTGAGCCGAAAGCCCCGAATATTATGAAGCGCCCTCCTGTTGCCAGATTTTCATTTATTGTCGACAGGCTGATGATCGTCCGGCTTGTGGTGGTGTGTTTTGTCATTACGGCCGGTTGTCTGGGGCTGTACATCAATGCGCTCTATTCTTCGGGCTGGAGCTGGGGTGACGCTCTCGATAGCGCCAGCCCGGACTATCTCTATGCCTCGACCATGGCGTTTACTTCGCTGGTCATCCTTGAAATGGTCAACGCTTTTCATGCCAAATCCGAAACAGAAAACATTTTCACCCTCAAGGCTTTTTCCAATCCCTGGCTGACAGGAGCGGTTGCTTTTTCCTTAGTTCTGCATCTCGTGGTTCTTTATTCGCCCCTGAATCACGTTTTTCACTCGGTACCGCTGGGAATTGCTGACTGGGGGATAATTCTGGGGGCGAGCGCAGTGCTGATTCTTGCCGATATTGTCTTCAAATCAGTAGTCAAACAACGCAACGCTACCCTATGAAGGGTAAGGCCTCCCTTTTGAGATCGTTTCAGCTGTGAAGACAACGAAGCATAAAAGTGCCGAACACGAATCAAAGGTCTAAACGATTCTCGAGGAAATCCTCCGATGCAGCGGCGCTGATATCCTTACGCCCCAACTCGTAATCATCGGTTTTCTTGCGCAGAATGATGGTTCCCTGGTTATCGACGGCATAATAATAGACGGTTTCATCGTCTATCTGAAGCTCCTTTCTTATTTCCGAGAATTTTGCTGATCGCATTGGTGTGCTCCTTGGTGCATGGTTTTGCTTGTATCCGGGCTCGGTAATGGACAGTGTCTTCCTGTAAATGTAGGGAGTATTTGCTGGAATAAGAAAGCTGTCTCGCGTATTATTGTTTAACGAGAATCTGCTCATTCCTGCCGGGATATACCTGCAGCAGTACGCCTTTCTTCATCATCGCATTCCATTGGGGCATCAGCATGCCTTTGCCGTTGTTGCACTGCACGTTGTTCGGCTTGAGCAGTACCGGAATACGGATGGTCTGTCCCGGTTTGATGGGTGGAATGTTGATGTAATAGTCCTTTGGCTGGAAAGGAAAGTAAAAGGCCTCTTTTTGCTGATGGATCAGGCAACTGATCGCATCGGTAGCTTGTGCTGTCGGGTTGGAAACCTCCAGGAGCAGCATTGCGTCGTGATACTGGTATTTCGGGTTCAGCCTGAGCCATTGGCTGCCATCAGTGCCTGTATCTGCGGTTTTTCTGACTTCCGATTCCAGATAGTCGATCGCTTTCGAGACGTCGTCCTCTGATAAATAAGGTGAGACCTCTGCAGCGACCTGGGCGATCAGGTACTCTTTGCCGAGGCTCATCATGGCATCGAAGTTGGGGAGCGTTGGCGGCATACCCATGACCGTCATGCCGTAATTCAAACCGAGGCTGAAAGCATCCTGGCAGGTTTGGCCGCACCCGACTGTATTCTTGGCCAGTGAAATCGCGAGGTCCAGAGCTTTTTGTTTCAAGCCGTTATATGCGTCGGCAACCCGGTTGATGCAGTCCTGAACAAAACCGGCAAGATTGCCTATAGCGCCGGTTATCGCTTCCCAGCCGCTTTTTGAGCCGTCATCACGCGGGATAAAGATTTCATCGTCTTTGCTGTAGCCCAACATCGGCATGTCTCTGGTGACGATAAACTGACGGTCCCAGTCGGACTGGTTGGGTTGAAAGTGATCGTAGCTGACGATGCGAATATCGGGAGCATGAGCTGCAGGCTGTTCCAGATTGGGGTTAGGGTCGCCATACCATATGAATTGCGAGGTTCCCCGAGTCGAGAGGTGCATAACTGCAGCCTGGGAAGGGGTGGCTGTCAGGTTGTTGTTGCTGTCGAGTGTGATGATACGGACGTAGAGTGAATATGCGCGCGGTATGTCTCCTGAACGTTTGGGCCGAGGCTGGTCGGTTGATTGCTGTAGCGTCAAAGGCTGCTTTTGGGTAAGCCCAGGCTTTTGCTGAACCGGAGAGAGTTTTTCTGTCGCTGGCGTTCCTCCACCGGACAAGGACGATGAAAGGTCGATCGTGAAAAAAGGCTGTTGTCCTTTGCCGGACCACTGTTCCACAGTGCCGGTTTTCAAGAGCCCTGGAGGCGACTGCCAGTTGCTGTTTCCAGAAGGAAAGGGAAACATCGAAACCTGGTAAATGGCCTTGGCAAACCCGGTCTGTTCGGTCGACCACGATACCCACCATTTTTCAAGCAGCGCTTCTGCCGAAGCATTTCCTATGTGAACACTGGCTTCCTGCAGGCACTGAAAGTGCTCCTTGCCGAATTCACCCCTTCCATCCCACAGGCAAACCGTGGTTGAGGATTTCGGGAGCAGACTGCCGGAAGGTCTCGATCGTTCAGCCTCTTGTAAAACAGTGTTTTTTTTGAGCTTGAGCTTCGACTGAAATGAGCCTGTCTGTGCAAGGGCGTTCTGCTGCAGAGTGAAAAGCAACAGCAAAACTGTGAACAACAGGGTGAGAGAGGGGAACGCCGTGTTTTGTAAGACCGGATGTTTCATACGAAAACGGGTTGGTCGAGTTATCGGTCTCGAAGGTATCGAACCTTCCTGTTCCAATTCATTGTAAGTACAATAATATAAATCATTTCTCCCGTTTCCGGCAGCTATAGCGTTCCTGTTTCACTGTCAATTCTGTTCGACGGCTGCCTTCGGGAAACAGGGATTATCTGGACAAGAGAAGTTCTCGGCATAAAGGCTTGGGATCATATCGAAATGATGAATCTTTTTTACTGCTCTCTTTTCACCTTCTCCCACAATGTATCCAACTCTTCCGAGGTGTGCTCCTGCCAGCTTCTTCCCGATTGGTTGACCAGTTCTTCGATGGCCATGAAGCGTTTCATGAACTTGTTTGTCGATTTGCGCAGCGAGTCTTCGGGATTAACTCCGATAAAGCGGCTGTAGTTGACGATGGTGAAGAGAATATCTCCGAACTCCTCCTCTTTTTCTTCTTTGCTTCGGGCATTTCTCAATTCTTCGATCTCTTCGAGGAGTTTGTCGAGCACGTTTTCGTCGCTGCTCCAGTCGAAGCCGACACCGGCTACTTTTTTCTGCACCCGGTAAGCCCGGAGCAGTTCGGACATTGCCTTTGGAACACCGTCGAGAAGGCTTCTGCGCCCTTTTTCTTTCAGTTTGAGAGATTCCCAGTTTTTCAGTACCTCCTGCTCATTGTCGGCGACGGTCTCTCCGAAAACATGGGGATGGCGGTTGATGAGCTTGTCGCAAAGAGCGTCGAACACTTCGGAAAAGGTGAACTTGCCGGATTCTTCCGCCATCAGTACCTGAAAGGTGACGTGGAGGAACAGGTCCCCAAGTTCTTTCTGCAGTTCCCGGTCGTCGTTTTCATCGATGGCATGGATCAGTTCGTAGCTTTCTTCAAGCAGAAGATGTGACAAAGATTCCGGGGTTTGTTTGCGGTCCCATGGGCATTCGGAACGGAGCACTTTTACCAGATTGATGACCCGATCGAACTTTTCCTGCAGGGTACTGCCTTTTTCATTGAGGACCTCGTTTCTGAGATGTGTTATATCCCGCTCTTGAGATGGTTCCATGGTGATGATCCAAAAGTGTTATTCGTATGCTCGAGGAGGCTCGGTGTCGTGGCAAAGTTACCATTTTATCGATGATTTTCAGTACTTTTGAGCAGGCGGTTTCTATCAATTTACTCCGTTCCCCGGTTACAGTTCGCTCTGTGAATGAATGGTAGAGCTGCTCATTACAAATCATAGGTGTTTTGTAAAAAAGCATTTCTCTGAAAAACAATGATGTCATGGATCTGAAAGGTAAGGTTGCAGTGGTGACGGGTTCGAGTTCGGGAATCGGTTTCGATCTTTGCGGGCTGCTCACTCAAAAGGGTTGTGTTGTGTACGGTTTCAGCCGCCGCAGGACAATAGTGGATAATAAAGATTTTACCTGGCTGCGGACCGATGTGACACGACAGGAGGATATCGATCGTTCATTCGACACCATCTTCAGCCGCCATGATCGGGTTGATCTGCTGGTGAACAATGCGGGTTTCGGGGTGTTCGGGGATGTTGAAACCATCTTGCCGGAAACGTGGGTTAGACTCATTGCAACCAATCTTACGGCAACCTTTCTCTGTACGCGAAGGGTGGTGCCGGGTATGAAAGCTGTTCAGGGTGGCACGATCGTAAACGTTTCGTCTATTGCCGGGAAAAAAGGGTTCAGGGGTGGCTCTGCATATTGTGCATCGAAATTCGGCATCAACGGTTTTTCACAAGCAGTGATGGAGGAACTGCGCGACTACGGCATCCGGGTCTGCTCGGTGAATCCGGGTTTGACCGACACGGAGTTTTACAGGGGTGACGGGGTCGATCCGGAACAGCTGATGAAATCTCAGGAACTTGCCGCGCTCATTGTTTCCCTGATCGAGCTTCCCGATGCGATGCTGCCGGATGAAATACAGGTAAGGCCGATTAAACTGGATTGATATAATTATCGTTATGAGTGAACCATTGTCTCTCGTCGTTCAGAGTGAGCCGATTGCCGCCATAGCAACACCGGTGGGGGTTGGTGCGCTTGCTGTGGTGAGAATGAGCGGTGAGGGAGTTTTTTCTATTGCCGACAAGGTTTTTTCCAAAGTCCGTTCGCCCGAAACGTCACTGGCCGACTCACCAGGGTATACCGCTCACTTCGGAAAGTTGCATGACGGGGATCGGATGATCGATGAAGTTATCGTACTGGTGTTCCGGTCACCCGATTCGTTCACGGTCGAGGATATGGTTGAAATCACCTGTCATGGCGGGCCGGTGGTGACACAGCAGGTATTGAAGCTTCTGCTCGATAGCGGCTGCAGGCTTGCAGAGCCGGGCGAATTTACCCGCCGTGCGTTTCTGAACGGAAGGATCGATCTTCTGCAGGCCGAAGCGATCGGAGAAATGATCCACGCCCGTTCGGAGTCAGCCTATCGAACCGCGGTCAACCAGATGAAGGGAGGGCTTTCCGGGAAACTCGGTGCCTTGCGGGAACAACTGCTGCAATCCTGTGCTTTGCTGGAACTCGAGCTCGATTTCAGTGAAGAGGACGTTGAATTCCAGAGCCGCGAGGAGCTGTCAGGACAGATCGAGATGCTACAGCGTGAAGTCGAGCAACTCGTTGACTCCTATCAGCATGGCAGATTGCTGAGCGAAGGTGTGGCAACCGCCATCATCGGCAAACCCAACGCCGGCAAATCGACGTTGCTTAACGTCTTGCTTGGTGAAGAACGGGCGATCGTCAGCCATATGCCGGGTACCACAAGGGACTATATCGAAGAGTTTTTCATTTACGATAAAACCATGTTCCGGCTTACCGATACGGCAGGGCTTCGCGATGCAGAAGAGGAAATCGAGCATGAAGGTATCCGGCGCAGTTACGAAAAAATCGCCGAGGCCGACCTGATCCTCTACCTGATGGATATCGGTTCTTCAGATTATGAGCAGGAGGTACCGGCTATTGCCGAGCTTCGGGAGAAGCACCCTGACGGAAAGCTCCTGATCATAGCGAACAAGACGGACACCACTGAAGACAGCATGAAGCGGATGGAAATTGTTTCGGAAAAGACAGGATGCAAGGTGCTTGGTATTTCTGCTCTGAAACAGGACGGCCTCGATGTTCTGAAAGCCGAGATGAACATGATGGTCGAAGGTTTGGACAAGCTGCACGACGCGAGCGTGCTCGTCACCAGCATGCGTCACTACGAAGCCCTGCGCAATGCTGCCGATGCCCTGCAAAACGCTCATGAACTGATCGAAGCACGATCGGAAACCGAGCTCATAGCTTTCGAACTCCGCTCAGCCCTCGATTACGTCGGCGAGATCACCGGGAAAGTGGTCAACGAGGAAGTCCTCAATGTCATCTTCGGCCAATTCTGTATCGGGAAATAGATGTTTTACAAATGGTAGTTTCAGTGTTTCCCTTCTGGCGGTTACATGATATTGTGTTAACGGAAGAACGTCCCTCTTTACTCTTTGCCTCTTTACTCTTTACCTTTACCAGGTTGCGGTTTTCAAGAAAAATCATGGTGATTAGTTGAGGCGATTCCGTTTGGAGGTTGAAAAAGAATTTACCCACTTAGCTGACTTCGAAGACGATTAGCTTCGCGGCGAGGCATCAAAGAACCTTTCCGATCGCATTGAGGAAGACGCCAGTGAGATAGAGTCCAAGCTTCAGGAGGCAGGTTTTGGTGAAGTCTCAAGAATCAATTGGCTTGCTGTGCTAGGCAATATTCCTGTTTTCAGCATAGTTCCTAACATCTTGCCGTTAGTGAGTAACTTGTTTATTAAACACAAAATAGCCGATGTCGGACCTTTTGCTTACGCGGGGTACGCGAAGACCCGGCTATTGAAACGCTAGTACAGGCTAAAAAGGCATGCGCCCGACGGGGCTCCGTGTCGCAGCTGATGCGTAAAGTTGGCCGAGAAAGGCTTGGGAATATTGCCAAGGAATAATGACCTGAGTCCGAAAAACTAAACCACTTGGTTGTAGAAAAAATGGTTAAAGTCAGAGTGGTGTTCTTGATGCATTTTGCTACTAATTTGAATTTAATAGCTCTTGGTAAAGATTCTAAGTGTTTATATAAAAAGGGGATATATGATTATTGCTATATTCTGCATTGTGTGACGTTTTGACAGTATTTTTTTATGATAAAAAGCAATAATAAAGTATCTTTTCATGAGGGAATTATGTTAAAGCGTAGGCTATAGCGCATTTTTTTTGTGCTATTAAGCCTAAACCGTCGTTTTTTTTGACTTAGCCCCGAGCCATCAAACCTTTTTGTCCTCAACTAATAAGAGCTAAGGATGAGTGATAAAGCTCAATCTGCATCACATGACGTAATAAAAATATCAAGAGTAAATGATATTTGGAGGATCTTTAGCGCCATAGCGACTCCTTTGTTGATTTTTTATTCTCTGAGTCGAGTTTTCAATTTTTCAGATGATCTTTTCGAATCACTTTTAACTTTTACAGTTTGTTTTAGTTTTGTTCTTCTTTTAGTTTTTATCATTGTGCGAGAGGTAATCTTCGCAAGAAAGGAAAAATATGCGAACATTACTGGAAAATTACACTTTTGCTTTCATCTTATAAGAGACATTGAATCATTTCTTAATGAGCTAGACCCAAGTGCTTTAAGCGAGAAAGACGGAGAGCGTGTCTTTACTGGAGCGACTAATGGGCTCATTACTGTCCTTGATTGCGTAGCAACAATTTTCTCTATGCTAACAGGGACTCGATGTAGGGCGACCATAAAAGCGATATATGAGAAAGATAAAAAGCTTTATGTGCGCACTCTTGCTAGGGATACGGATTCATACGAGCACAATTCAGAAAAGGATAAAGAGCGCTCAGATAAGAACCAGGATGCTATTGAAGAGAATGAGGATTTTGAATTGCTTTATAGTGAAAAGCAACCGGGTCAAAATTATTTTTTTTGTAATGACTTGATGCAACGTAGGAATTATAAGACAAGTAGCTTTAAGGTTTATGGAGAGCCTAAAGAGGAAATGGGTTTTTATGAGCGTATTACCGGTAAGGGCTGGACTTTGCCATACAGGAGTGCTATAGTATGGCCGATACAACAAAGAAAAAATAGGCATTTTGATTTTGATGAGGTTGGTTGTATTGGTTTTTTAGCAGTCGATAGTGAATCTAGAGGAGTGTTTAAGAAAAGCTGGGATACATGGCTTGGGGCTGGAGTAGCTGATGCGCTTTTTCATCCTCTAAATACAATGTTCAAAGTTGTCGAAAACAAAAACGAGGAGAATGCGAATGAAACAGCTGAATAAAACTATTAATCCGGAAGAGCGGTCTGCTGGATATTCATATGAATTTTCAGTTGTTCCGGGAGGTAGTAGTAGAACTATAAAGGTCGTTGTGACGGAAGGTGAATTAAAAGGTAAGTCAGCACTAGTAATAAAAATGCCGGATAAATTTTCAGGTTTTTTTCCTAAAATCGATAGATCATTTTTTTCGAAAGAATAAACGTCAAAACACGAAATTTCTGTAGTCTTAAAATATTTTCTTCCAATAGCTTTGAAAAAGCATGTTCTAGATAACCTGATAGATCTCTGTTGCGGAGTTTCTTGACTTATCGCTATTGCTTTTATAAAAGGCCTTTTCTGTTCCCCTAAGCTCCCGGCATCTTTGCATTCATTTTTACTCGATACTTGAGTGGTCGTCAAATCTTAGGCACAACGTGTAGGATTCTTTGGCGTAGATTTCCCTAATTGGACGTGCCCCCGGTCACTAGACCACTTCCTTTTGGCAAAATTCTGTTTGCTGAACCAGAAATTCTTCCGGTGTCAGCGTTCCCAATGAACTGTGCGGACGGATAGAATTGTAATCCTCCTGCCACTCTCCGATAACCTTTCGAGCATGTTCCAAGCTCATAAACCAGTTCACATTCAGGCATTCATCTCGTAGCCTGCCGTTGAAACTTTCGATGTAGCGATTGTCAATCGGTTTACCCGGACGATTGAATACCAGTTTCACTCCATGACGATGAGCCCATGCATCAAACGCTTTACCGATAAATTCAGGGCCATTGTCAACCGTGATCATTTCTGGCATGCCCCTTTGAGCCAGGCAATCCTTTCCAGTACGCTACATACTCGTTGACCGTTGATTGATGTATCGTACTTCATAACCGAGATAATCTCTCTGCTGTAGCTATCCAGCACGTTGAGTTAAGATAGGGGATGTTGTTTATTCGGTTTAAAGGTATGGATTGTAATGCATGATTAACGTTTGATAATAGAAATAGTTACAAGCACTTCTCTCCTCCGGGATAACCGCGATCTTGGACGGAAATCAGCATTTTTCCATTAGGATTTATTTTGTCTTCTTGTCTATACTGATCAATGGTAAAATCGGTAAAGCTCGGATTCTTTTTTCCAATTCCACAACATGGACTCGATTACACAAGCGGCTCGATTGGGTATTCTGCTTTGCATATATGCACATGTTTTGCTTACTTCATCGAAAGTGCATCGTCGATAGAAGTCGAGATTATGCAGTCGCTCGCGATTGTGTCGATAAGAGAGCCTCAATCGAAAATAAGGCGTTTTCGAGCTGTAGCGAAATTCTGTGGCTGGCATATGCATTGATCGACTCGGAATGATTTTTGGATTCAAGAACGGTCTGCTATCTTCAGTGACAAAGACAGATGAGATTATAATGGTAATGTTGGATAGTAACCCTCCCAGTCAATCAGGCGGTATTCGGGATCTCGGCTTAGACGAGTTATCGCCGGCCCCGATAGAGTCGGCGGCAGCGTTTTCTTTAGCGCGCGTCGTCGCGGTTCATAAAGACCGTTTCGTCATTTCAAATGGGCGTATAGACGTGTTTGCCGAGTTGACGGGCAGGTTTCATTATGGAGCGGAATCCGCAGTAGACCTGCCGACGGTAGGGGATTGGGTTCGTGCAGACTTCTTCGATGATGACACCCACGCTGTTATTCATGAACTCATCCCACGGAAAAGTCTCTTGAGACGTAAAAGTGCCGGCAAGAACACCGATTATCAGTTGATCGGTGCAAACATCGATGTGGCCTTTGTCCTTCAGTCTCTCGACGACAACTTTAATCCGCGGCGCCTCGAGCGATATCTGGTGATGATTCACGAGAGCGGGATCGTACCCGTTGTGCTGTTCAGCAAATCTGATCTTTTTTCTCCCGAAGAAGTGGAACAGAAGCTGGCAAGTATCAGCGATTTGGTAGTAGGTCTCGATGTGATTGCGTTCAGCAGCGAAAACGGCGCACATGTAGAACAAATCGAGACATTGATGAAGCCTCGCAAGACCTATTGTCTGGTGGGTTCCTCAGGAGTTGGCAAATCGACCTTGCTCAATCGGCTTTTAGGGCGTAATGAGGCCGCGACGCAGCCTGTTCGGGAAAAAGACAGTAGAGGCAGACACACAACCACGCATCGCGAGTTGATGCGGTTACCCTCAGGCGCTCTTGTTATCGATACTCCCGGTATGCGCGAATTAGGCAATCTCTTTATCGATACTGGAATCGGTGAGACGTTCTCCGAAATTGCGGAACTCGAGCGTCAATGCAAGTTCAACGACTGCTCTCATACCAACGAAAAAGGCTGTGCAATCCGGGCGGCGATTGAACGTGGAGAACTTTCCGAGCAGCGCTACGAAAACTACGTTGCCATGCAGCGCGAAGCAGCCTATAACGAGATGTCATACTACGAGAAACGCCAGAAAGACCGTGCGTTCGGAAAAATGGTCAAGTCGGTGAAAAAACAGAAAAAGGGGAGTAAAGGTCATTATTAGAATAAAATAGGGGGTGTTGTTTATTAGGTTTAAAGGTATGGATTATAATACATGATTAACGTTCTATAATAGAAATAGTTACAAGCACTTCTCTCCTCCGGGGTAACCGCGATCTTAGACGGATATCAACATTTTTCCATTAGGATTTATTTTGTCTTCTTGTCTATACTGATCAATGGTAAAATCGGTAAAGCTCGGATTCTTTTTTCCAATTCCACAACATGGATTCAATTACGCAAGCGGCTCTTGGTGCAGCGGTTGCTCATGCCGCGTGGCATAAGCCGTTAGGTCGAAAAGCTTTTCTTTGGGGGGCTTTTTTCGGTACGCTGCCTGATCTGGATGTTGTTTTCTTTCCCCTCCTCGACGATGTTCAGCAGCTTTACTGGCACCGGGGCGAGTCCCATTCGATCTTTTTTGTTCTGATTGGCGGCGCATTGCTCGGCGCACTGTTGTGGAGTGCCAGATGGAAAACAAAGATCTCTCCTCAACGGGCCATGGCGGGAATGGTACTGATACTGGCAACCCATGTGCTGATAGACTATTTCAATATTTACGGCACCCAGTTCCTTGCGCCGTTTTCACGATTTGGTTTCAGCCTCGGCAACTTATTTATCATTGATCCGCTTTACACCGGACCACTGTTGCTGGGTATTATAGCGGCAGCATTTTCCAGATCCGGGCATAGATACAGATTCACATGGGCGGGACTGGCAGTAAGCTCTGCATACGTTCTCTTTTCGCTTGTCTCCCATGCATACGCGGATTCGGTGTTCAGCCGTCAGCTGGAGGCAAAACAGATCGGGGTGAAAGCTTCTTACACAGGCGCCACTCCGATGAACACGCTCTTATGGCGGCATGTAGCGCTCACCGATTCCGGGATTCTGATAGGTTACTTCTCTGTTGTCGCAGATTCTGGGGAGGAAGAGATCGAGTTTGTGACCGTGCAGAGGAATGAAGCACTTGTTGCCCCTTATCGGGGTCAACGCAATGTTGAAGCGGTGGATTGGTTTTCAAATGGTTTTTGGGTGGCCGAAGAGATTGATGGTGTTATAACTATGGCCGATCTCAGGTTCGGGGAACTGAGAACCGATCCAAACGACCCTCCTGAAAAGTGGCAGTACATTTTTGCCTGGGAGATATCGGATGATCCCGATTCATTGCTGCAGCGATCAGTCAGCCTTAAAGAAAGCCGTAAGGCGATTGATACGTTATGGGCCAGGTTGACCGGGGATACTCGCGAGAGGAGTCAGTTTTAAAAGGATGCTATCAAAGCGAAAGAAAGGAAAAGAATCGTGGCCAGGAGGATGGTCAGGTCGCTGATTTTTCGCATGAACGCTTCCTGTCTCTCCTTATACATGCTCGCGATAACGATTACTGCTGCATTGTTTGCCAGCAAAAAATAGGTGACGTTCGGAAGAATGTTGGTGAAAGTGAAATAAAAAATGAGCGTTCCTGAGATCAGGCTGGCGATGATGAGGAGCTGTTTCGTTTGCGGAAAAGATAAGGTGTTTGCGATTGTTTTGATGCCGCTGAGCAGGTCGCCCCGGTGGTCGCGCATGTCCCACATTACCTCGATAAAGAAAGCGCACACAAACACATAGCCCCAGCATATCCACGCCATAAGTGAAAGTGGCCGACCTTCGAAAAGCAAGGGGAGAAAGACAAGGGCGGTTGCCCAATCGAGCGGAGGGGTGAGGTTTTTTACGATATAGATGTCTTTCAGCCGACGGGCACCGTTCAAATGCTTGGAAAGAAAGGGTGGAAAACACTTGTGGTTGTAGAGATACCCGATGAAGATAACGAGCGCCGTTGCCCAGAAGGCCGGCTGTCCGAATTGAAACGCTATAACAAGGCAAATGACGGAGAGTGGGTAGAAGGTCATATACGTGATGAGCTTCCGGTTTTCGAGGGCGTTCTTCAGCCCTTCAGGATCGTTCGCTGCATCTTCGGCTTCATCGGTGAGCCGGTTGTCCTGGTATATTGAAAAGGTCAGGAGGAAGACGCATAAAAGGGTCCATACGTTAACCTGGATGTCGAAATAAATCGACCAGCTCGCGGCACCCAGTGCAGAAAGTAGCGAGAGGTGAAGTTTATTTCTGAAAAAGTAGTGGGACACGATGCGCTGTTGCTTTCCGGATTACAGGTGGCATTCCGCATATCATTGATTCTATGGCAAAATAAGAACTTATTTGCAGAAGTTTCTTTTTCTTTCCCGACCAACAATCAAAGCGTTGGTCCTGCTTACTTTTGCTGTCTTTTAACTGCACAGAGTAAAAGTCAATTTTTGCTCTGGTAAATGTTTTTTGTTGGTTTTTTTGTGTTACGCGAAAAATAAACGTAAATATTGGTAGCCTGCTTTATTTCATTGTTTTGTTAACCACAAGGATAAATTCTTTAGTATGAATAGGCCTGTGGGATTTTCGGTATTGCTGTTTCTTGCAGTTTTTTTACTGGTAGTATCTTCTGTCAAACCTGCGTTCTCTTCTGACAGTTCAACGGTTCCGAACGGTTATCTCAATGCCGTATATGAAGAATGGGAGATTTCGGATGATGAGACTATGGGGG